>NZ_JAEHBI010000079.1:0-9783 GCF_016483705.1 Bacillus cereus group sp. N6 | reverse complement strand
TAAATGCTCAGTAATATACGGAAAATTGGATAGTTCATTCATAAATTTGAGTGATTTTTAAACTTTGCAACAGAACCTCCATGTGTATTCATGGTCTTTTCACACTGTCTACCTTAAGGGAATAATATCAGATCTGGTAAGACCACTCCCCTCTATATAGACACAAAACTTCAAACGACAGCGTATCGAGATGTCTGGTTGGTTTATCTATAGGATAGTGAGGGCATTTTCAAATTGCTCTAAATTGGATGGTTTTCATCAAAGCATCTTAACATTCGTGTGTTTCATCATTTATTTTCATTTGTGTAAAGTCGCTGTAATTGTTCCGCATATTTAGTAAGATCTTGCCATTCTTTTTGAGCAATCGTAAGATCAGATTGTATCCATTCCAACATTTCAGGATCAATAGTATCTATGGCATTCAATACCGCTTCATATTTAACTTGAATGATACTCCATTGTGTGGACAGTTGCTGCAGAGCCTGTATCGCCATAATAATTGCTTCTATCATGTCTGTCATATTATTTTGAGTGTCTGTCAAAATAGCAACATTGGATTGTATGCCAGAAAGACTTGCTTTTAAATTTTGAATGTTTGCCTCTGCCGCTGCAATCTTTTTCCTTGCCGCTGCAAGATTGTCTTTATTCGCACGACCAGAAGATATTAAATCCCAAAGAATATCTTTATTTTTTTTGATGATCTCACGATTCGCATCTATTTGGTCTTGTAAATCTGAACTCCATCCAGTTTCATTATTTATAATGGGCATGAGTATATTCGTATCTTTTTTTAAATGAATCACATCTGCTTCTATGTTAGATTGAAATTCTTGGAGCATACGAATCAATTGATCTGATTCCTTTTTATTTTTTGAAATTATAAGGAATAAATCTTGTATATGGGATTGTAGCTGCCCTGTTTGATTTTGCTGGATAGCCATGGATAGCTGTTCGTACTGTGATTGAAATTGCTCATTAAATTGAATAATATTTTGATTGGTTTCTAAAATATTTTTTTCTACTTTCCCCCAATTAGATGCGTTTTCTTTTGCTGTTTTTTGATGTTGAATCATGTCTGAACACAACGTATCCTGTATCATTTGAATACATGCTACATGTATTTCTGGTTGTTCTTGTATGTTATCAACATATGATTTCATAACAAGCATACTGGAACCAGTTTGAGCAAGGGCCTGTTTAAACTCTGCAGGACGTAAAGAATACATGTCTTGTTGATCTTTTTGGGAGATCGTCACTTGGTTACTTTGTGCCGCTGCCGAAGATATAGGGATTGCATAACTTGTTAGAACTCCAACCGTTAGTATGAGGAGCTTTTTTTTACAATATAGTATGTTCATATTTTCACCTACCTGTATCATCTATTTTTCTATAAAAATAGAAACCATCTGCTATAACACGGATGGTTCCTATTTTCTATTTGTCGGGTTCAAATATACACAATCGTTTTGAATCCCTAACAATTTTGATTATCTGTTCTATAAGTCCTCTTTATCCTATCTACATGTGTGGATACCTAAATTGCAACGAATTGTTTTCCCTACTTATTCTTTTGTTTCTGTGATAGTCAGCCCTGATAGTTGTTCTTGGATTTTGCCTGCCCATTCTCTTAAATCCTTCCAGCTATTTTTCGTAACCTCTAAATCGGATTTCATTAATTTTAATTCTCCTGGGCTCATTGTATCTATATTATCTAGTAATGTTTCATACTTTTCATATGTCGTTCCCCATTGAGTAGATATATGTCCTAAAGCTTCACGCGCGTCTTTAACCGATGTATGGAGATTGTTTATAGAAGATTGTGCACCTTTTAAAGTTCCAAGTGCTGTGTTAGCCGTGCTTAACTGCTCAGAAGCCTTTTTTAGTCCTTCTTTCGCAATGTTCATTGACTCATAGTTTGTATATGCTGTATAACTAGAACCTATGAAAGCTGCGAATGCTGCCGTGCCTAAAATAACAGGAACTAAAGTTCCCCCAGAGCAGACGGCTAGTGCAATCGCTACTCCACCTGCTCCAACAGCAAGACCCGCTCCTACTCCGCTACCAATTAAATATTTAATACTCTGATCAATTGTTGCATTATACGTGTCAATTTGTGTTCCAAGCGACGCAATAAGAGAATCTTTTCCAACTAAAATTGCGATCAATCGTGTTCCATCTGCATCAAAAGCTCGAATGTCCTGTCCTAATTTATCGCTAAATGTATCTAATTGCTTGATTACACCACCGACATCATCTTGTTGTTTTTTTGCATTTTTCATGAGTCTACCTTTAATCAGGCTTTTTATTTTCTCTTTATCATTATCATCAATAGCCGCTTCTAAATCGTTACTATATGTCTGGAATTGAGTATCATAACTAATAATACCTTGATTTACTTTAAGCAGCTGTTGCTTTAAATTTTTATTCCAAAATTTCGCATTTTCTCGAGCCGTTTGCTGGTGAGCCGGTAGTTGTGTTTTTAACGCTTTATCCTTGCTGTCTAGCTCGACCTGATCTAAATTAATATCAGCTTCCGCGTTGATTTTTTGTGCGTAGACTTGCATAGTAACATAATAACTGTTCATGTCTGTCAGATTTGTTTTAAAATTTGCTGTCTCTTCTTTATTTAGGTTCAATGGTCCTTGTTTATGATTTACGCTAATCGCTTGCTCTTGCGCAAATGCTTGAATAGGTGGCGTTAAGTTGACAGACGTTATGGCTAATAAAGACGCCATTACTACGACTTTATATGGGAATTTTCGCATTTTTCTCTCTCCTCATTGATTCGTTATTGTTTGATCGTTCGTATTTGGTTGTTATCCTTTTACTACATTGTCAAAGCTTTTGATTTGCTCATCTAATTGTTTACACAATGCTTTTAATGTTTTCAAATCCGAAGATGTCGGTGTTTCAGGTAACTCTTTGATTGCTTGTTCGATTAGTACCCAATCTTTTTGATGTTTTTTCAGCAAGTCCATCTCTGTGTCAACTTGTTCCTCAAACATACTTACTTTGCTTTCAATCAAAAGAAGTTGTAACGCTTGAATGTCAGCTGTTTGTAAATCTCGAGTTGCTGTATATAGTTGATTGTTTTTTTCTGCTAGGCTTACAATGGCATCTTTCTGTTTCTGAAGGATCCCACTACCTAAGGCCTCCGCTTCTATGATTTTTTTAATTTGCTCTATATCAACCTTATCCATAAAATCATATTTTTTAAGAGACTCAGTTGTAAGTGATTTTCCCTCTGGGGTATTAGCAAAATTCTCTTCTATTTCCTTCATAATTCTTTCAATGTCTACTTCTGCAGTTCCATCTTTTTTAGCTTTTTCTATAGCTGCTTTTTTAGCTTCCTCTAATTTTTTAGCAGCTGCCGCAACATATTCTAAGGCTGCTTGAGTCCCTCCTTTAGTTACCGGATACAACAATTTCCATACCGCACTGCCTATAGTAGTTCCAGAGTTTACTAGTATGCCAGGCACAGAACTAATGACATCTAAATCTTTTTGCATACTAGCTTGGATTGTTCCAATCCCTTTTTTCAATTCTGCAATTCGACCAGACCCTCCATTTAAAAATTTATCAGCTTCTTGAATACGTGTTGTCAAATTATTTTTATGTTTGCCTAAAGAAGTTTTAAGTTCCTCTAACTCATTGAGGGTTTGTTGAATATTTATTTGTTGCTTTTCCATTTTATCGCCTAATCTTGTTGGAATTACCTCCAAGTTTTCGTGCTCTACATACGTATCAAATGTTCTAACGAAATTACGATTACTTTCATTTATACGTAGTAAACGCTTGTTAAGGATTTCTCCGCGCCATTCCTTCATGTCTCCTTGAATCAATTGCTGTACATCTTGTAAAGCTGGAACCTGTGGAAGGTTAAATGCAGGCTGATTTTCGATAATAAGTGCATAGGCTTGTAATAATGCGGCTTGTTCTCCTAATTTTCGGAAAGAACTAGAGAATTGACTAAGATCCACACTTTTTATATTTTGTACTTGCTCGGGATGAACCATGGGTGCAGCGAATGCATTTGCTGTCCCTAAACTACTTGTCATAACGGTTGCTACTAACAAGCTTGTATATAACTGTTTTTTCATCTGTCTGACTCCTACTCTTATTGATTTTGTTATACAACTACAATCCGTACACGATCAAAGGAATTTTCCATAGAAGAATACTACCGAAAGTTTTGAGTGTGCATACCATTACGCATCTAGATTTTAAAAAAGCGTCTATTGCGCAAAAGTGATGTTATTTTATTTTTTATAGCAAGCATCTTCCTCCTTGAACTTGTTTGTTTTTTTGGAATATGCAGGATACATTCCGTACATATAGAAAACTAGATTGGAAACAATCTAGTTTTCTATTCATTCTCTTATTCCCTATCCGATTTGTTGACCTATACCGCTCGTTTTCATGATTTATATCCTATCATATACTTCATTTAGAAATGACAATTGGACCAGCGCAAGGTCGAATTAACTATAACAAAATTATTTTGAAAAGAAATTTCATAAAATGTCTCTTATGAAAGGACATCTTTTGTACATTCGCAGTAAAACGTGATAACAAAAGAAAAACATCCTGTTTTGGGAGATAAAACGTTCATTATGTGGTTTTTTCGGTTCTGTTGCAAAGTTTAAAAATCACTCAAATTTATGAATGAATTATCCGATTTTCCGTATATTACTGAGCATTTATTCTGAATGAGTGCATGTTAATTCGTATTTTTTTAAGAAATTAAAACTTTGCAACAGAACCTCTTTTTTTATTGAAAAGTACCTTTGTCTGTGGACATTTTAGAGATACTTCTTTTAGGGGTTACATGGTATATTTGACATCTCTAATGTGTTTATATCTTACATGGCTAACTATTGATCAAAATAAATAGTTAGCCATGTAAGATATAAAGAGGAAATAGGGAGAATTTTGAGGAATAATATAGATACTTAGATGAAGCCCTTGCATATATAAAACATCGGCGGAACAAATAGATGATATTAGGATATAAAAAACGTTCATCAAAAAAGGGGAAGAAATTATGCCAAAAGCTTTTTATATGGATATTGAGTATTACGAGAGACCTGCAGATATATTGCGGATACTTGGACATCCTATGCGTTTGATGATCGTTCGAGAATTAATTGCTAAAGGTCCATTAAATGTATCCGAGTTACAGAAGTTACTACGTGTTCCACAATCTACAATGTCACAGCAGTTAATAAAGTTAAAACAGTTTAAGATGGTTTCTTATGAGCGAAAAGGAAATGAGGTTTATTATATAGTGAGTGATGAAAAAGTGATTGAGAGTATGAAGGAAATAGAAGATTTGCAACAGTGGACGTAAGAAGACATGGAAAATCTCTCTATTTCTACAGATTGAGATAAACTTTTTTATAGTATATATGGTTTTAAAATAATGTAAACGATTACGAGATATGTGGAATATTCTATTTGTAAAAAAGGAAGGCATGCTTATGAAAGCAACAGGTATTGTACGAAAAGTAGATAATTTGGGACGAATTGTAATACCAAAAGAAACAAGAAAAATTTTACAGGTGGAAACAAGCGATGCTTTAGAATTTTTTGTAGAAGAAGATGCGATTGTTCTACAAAAATATACACCTCATGGTACTTGTCCTATAACAGGAGAAATATCTTCAAGGAATGTAAAACTAGTAGGTGGAAAGCTGACGCTGAGTCCAGACGGTGTAAAACAACTGTTAGCTGAACTAGAACCATACAAAGTAACTGTATGAGAAGAATAGGGGGAGAATTCATTGGAAACGAAATTACAATTATTTCAAAAGGATAGAGGTAAGAACATACTATTTTTACAGGAACACTTATTACAAGAAGCGTTTCAAAAGAAGAAGGATATCACGTTAATTCTGTTAAAAGGACTACATATAAAAGGAATAATAAGAGGATATGATACTTTTTCTATTTTAATAGAATATGAGGGGAAACAACAGCTTGTATATAAACATGCAATCTCCACGATTCGATTCTAAAGCCCACGGACAGGACGTTCACACATTTGCGGGTACCTGCCCCCCTTAGAAAAATAACTAGGAGTATAACTTTTATGTTATAATTTAATACTCAGCCAATATTTATACTATACAACGACGTCTAAAATAGTAACTGAAAAACCCATCCCTATTCTATATAGATATGGGTTTTTCTACTTCTGGTTTATCATATAAAACCCAACATGAAGCGGAGAGAATGGTACTATGTATCCTAAGTTTTTTGATAAAATGGCCTTTTCAAAAGAGCATAAAGATTTATTAATTCAGTTGTATAATAAAGAAATTACAAGAAATGAGTATAATCGTGTATTAAACAATCTATATGAGACAAAGCCTAAGGTAAATGAAAATAAGAACCAAGATAAAGTGCTGGGTTCTGCTGCAAAGTTTTTTTAACAGATAAAAACTTGGTATGATTACATTTTACTCTTTTTTCATAAATATTACTCCGATTTGAAATATGAAAGTAAGACTTCTAAAATGTTAGGTCTTAGAAGTCTTAGATTTTCTATATATGGGTCTTGCAATATTATCTTTCTTGTCCTTCTGTTTGATTCGCTTGGAATTCCATTTTCATCGCAATACTATCTCCCTGGAACATATTCTGGTCCATATTATTATCTTCGAAGATAAACTTTATCCAGAACCAATCCATCTTACCCGCCTTTAATCCACCCGTCTCTGCCCATTTTGCAAGGAATACTTTATGAGACGTGACTTCCGGATTTTGTGATTTTAATTCTGCAAGGGTTGTTTCGTATACAGGACTTTTAGCTGGATCCCAATCCCAAAGAAATTGTACTTTAATATGTTTACCGAAATCGTCTTCCTGATTATCTCGTTTTAAATCGTTCACGGTATAATCTACTTTCATTAGAACATCTTTAATATCTAACGTACCACTATTTTTTAAATTGAATTTCTTTAAAATTTTATCCCCAGGTTTCAAATTATCTAAATTAAGAGAAGTGGTAGGCTGCATAGCAAGATCTAATGTCCCCGCGGCTAATGTGTTATTCGTCACAACCTGATCACTAAAATAAGCATATGTCCCCCCACCGATTAAAGATAAACCAAGAGCGGCTGAAACCACTCCCACACTTAATTTCTTTTTCCAAGACATGTTTTATTCCTCCTTATAGTATTTTTCCCTATTAAATCAAAAACCTTTCCTCACATAGGTGTATCTTATTAATCATAAGATACACCTATATTGAAAAAATCACAGGAAGATTCTTTATGTATTAGGTTCCCGTGTCCATCTACATAAGAAACTTTATTCCCCCAAGTATCAAAAAATCTTATTCTTTCTAAACAAGTTAAATAGAAAGAACGACGAAGTAACCAATAAAACAGAGACTAAAAAATATTTCGTAGTCTCTTTTTTGATTTTACTTATTGAACCATGGCAGATACGATTACAGTAAATTCAGAGGTAGCATTCTTAGGGTTGGCAATATAAAGAGATCTTTTAGATACAACACTTGTGCGATTTCCGCTTAATACACCAGAAAAATGAGTAGGATCCGTTGCAGCGGACTTATCTTCCATTACATTAAAGCTAATAAAATCCGGATCTCCGCCACCTATAACCTCCCATTTCAAATATTTTGTTCCTGCTGGAAGATTCTCAGTACTAAAGTTGCCACTTGAACGATTTTTTTGTCCTGGTTGTGGCTCTTTACCTGATCTTACTCTTGCAATCTCTACTGTCGCTTTTGTTTCCATATCCATTCCCCATTTCATAATATATATTTGTAATCAGGTTACTACAGCAACCTAACTAAAATATACAATTTGTAGAAAAAAATGGGTATTGAGAAATATTACGGCGTCTTTATTCATAAATTAAAGCATATATATTTATTCCAACTAATGATGTAGCATTCCGAACATTATCAATGTACAGTTCTTTATTTTGTACTATTTCAGTTCGATTTTCGTGTAAAACATCACTAAAAATAAGGTCATCTATGTCCCAGAATTTATCTTCCATTACGTCAAAAAGAATATCATCTAAATCACCACTACCTGCTAATTCCCATTTCAAAAAACTCGTGCCTTCGGGTAAAGTTGCAGTACTAAATAACTGACCTGGATATATAGTTGCTACCAATTGCCTCTTTTTTATCTTCATGTTCATTAGCCCCTTTTCCAATAAGTATCATTTACTAAAATATATATTTTTTAGAGGTATTTAGGTATTGATAAAATCTACAGAATACTTAGTATTGGTGAATGCGAAAACATAAAGATAGTCTAAAAAATTATTTTATTAGGTTGAGATTTTTTAACCGTTTAAAAAGGTATAGCTTTTTTCTTAAATTCTACATCGTAAGTGACTCTAATTTTTCCCATAAAAAATCCCCTCCATAGTAAACAGGTTAGTGTTCTTTCTTTTTCCTGTCTACTATAAGGGGATCATATCACTTCCATACTGTACAAGAATAACGGACATACCCTTTTTCTATTCTATTGTAACAAGCCCCTGATAACCACCTGCTCGATTATCATAACTATATACATACAAATAATATTTTCCAGGTTGTGCAGTATACGTTTCAAATAATCGTTGTCCTTGAAATGTAGCATACGCCACTGGAGTTTTTAAGTTTTTTTCGTGATATAGGACCCAATTCATTTGAATCTGATTTTGATTGATCACCTCAATAGCCCATTTGTTTGGTGATTTCACATCTAATTGATAAATATCTAAGGAATTATTTGAATTAAAGTGACCTATAAAATTTGTTCGAAAAGGTAATGGAGTTGCCTCTTGAATGGATTCATTTGGTTCTTTGGATTCCAATATATTATTTGCAATACCTTGAAAAACAATATCACATTCTATTTGCTTATTAGTATTTACTCGGTAGTTTGTAAAATAGGCTGTCACTGTTTTATAGCCATTCCAAGGTTTCGTCGATAACTGTTGCAGTATGGTATCCAATACAGTATTTAGAATTCTCCAATCGGACTCAACACCTGCTGTTTTCTTTCCTGTATACGTACCTCGCAAGATAAACGTATGAAAAAAGTCAGATTGTTGTTCGGTCATGTTGGTATTTTGAAGCGGTATAATTTGGGTGATTTCTTTTTGCACCTCTGTCAAAGGCTTTGCTGTTGGTTGTTGTAAATACTCATCTGAAACAGCTGGAACAGTATATTCCTTTTGATGATCAATTAGCATCTGCATATAGTTTTGATACGCTGTATTGAGTGTCACATTCTTACTTACTGTTTCACGATATTGATCATATTGTATCACTTGATTATTTTTTATGATATGGTGCAATTGAGAAAATAAATCCCACCGATTTGCATACAGATAGGATTGCAAAGCAAACGCATAATTATAGAATTCCCAATTTCCATATGTGGCGTATAAGGTCTGCTGTAAGGTGTATCGATTCACAGGATTTACCGCTAACTGTTGAACGATTGTTTTTCTTGGTACAACTTGATGGGTACGGGTAGATCCAGCAAAAAATTCTGCACCACTTTCTTCGAACCAAGTTAAACGCTCATTTTCATAGAGCTTCCCTTCACCAAATAACCCTGGAACGAGATAACGCCCTTGAAGATAGTGTGTATACTCATGACGAAATAACTCTTCTAAACTATAGATACTATCCTGTGGCGTTCGCTCATACGTAAAGAAGGTTCCATGTAACTACTCAGCTTTTTCAGACAAAAAAGCAGGCCAAATACATGTTTCCGATTTGAAAACATGAAAAAAAATACT
>NZ_JAEHBI010000078.1:0-10311 GCF_016483705.1 Bacillus cereus group sp. N6 | reverse complement strand
CCGGTGCAATACCGGACTCACTTTTATCAAGCTGCCTAATGAAATAACCGTGTCTAACTTTTAGGGGTCACTTCATTATATGAGGCTTTTTTTTATTTCCAACAAATTCATGACAACTCTTCTCTTTCCCTCAACCAACTGTAAAATACTGTACAATGGAAGTAGAACCTCACCTTAGATTTTTTCTCCATACATACTACTCACAAATAATAGCAACACTACCATTGCTAACTGTTTTTACTGGAGGTGCTTACTTATGAGCAATTGGTACAGTAAGACGAAAGATCAAACATTAATCGACTTAGAAACAAACGAACAACACGGTTTAACAGATGAAATCGTAAATGAACGTTTAAAGCAATACGGTTCTAATGAATTAGCTACAAAACAAAAGCGCACGTTATGGCTGCGTATTTTCGCCCAAATTAATGACGTCCTCGTATATGTCCTTATTATTGCTGCCCTTATTTCTGCCTTTGTAGGTGAATGGGCTGATGCAAGTATTATCGCGCTCGTTGTAGTTTTAAACGCTGTTATCGGTGTCATCCAAGAATCGAAAGCAGAACAAGCTTTAGAGGCATTGAAAAAGATGGCGACACCTAAAGCTATCGTCAAGCGAGATGGTGAACTAAAAGAAATTCCATCTGAACAAGTCGTTCCAGGTGATATTGTCATGCTGGATGCAGGACGTTATATCCCATGTGATTTACGGCTTATCGAAACCGCAAATTTGAAAGTTGAAGAATCTGCTCTAACTGGTGAATCCGTTCCTGTTGATAAAGATGCAATTTACCACCCTTCTATGCAAAGCGATGAGCAAGTACCACTGGGCGATCAAAAAAATATGGCCTTTATGTCGACACTAGTAACATATGGGCGCGGAGTCGGTGTCGCTGTTGAAACGGGAATGAACTCACAAATTGGTAAGATTGCTACCCTTTTACATGAAGCCGACGATGATATGACACCACTTCAAAAGAGCTTAGCACAAGTCGGAAAGTATTTAGGCTTTGTCGCTGTATCTATTTGCGTCATTATGTTTATCATCGGTTTTTTACAAGGACGAGATACTTTAGAAATGTTTATGACTGCTATTAGTTTAGCCGTTGCAGCTATTCCAGAAGGCTTGCCGGCTATCGTTTCCATCGTTCTTGCAATTGGTGTGCAGCGAATGATTAAACAAAATGTTATCATTCGTAAACTACCAGCTGTCGAAGCTCTCGGTTCTGTCACAATTATTTGTTCAGATAAAACAGGTACGTTAACGCAAAATAAAATGACCGTTACTCACTTTTATAGTGATAACACATACGACCACTTAGAAAATTTAAATGCAAATAATGATGCGCAACGTCTATTGTTAGAAAATATGGTGCTATGCAACGATGCGTCTTACGGTTCCGATTCACAAACAGGGGACCCTACAGAAATCGCCCTTCTTGTTGCCGGAAACACTTTTAACATGCAAAAAGATCATTTAGAAAAGATACATGAACGCGTTAACGAGCTGCCTTTCGATTCAGATCGTAAAATGATGTCAACCGTTCATACATACGATGAAAGCTACTATAGCATGACAAAAGGTGCTATTGATAAACTCTTACCTCGATGTACCCACATATTTAAAAACGGTAAAATCGAGGTTCTAACAGATGCTGATAAAAATCAAATATTAGAAGCTGCCGGGGCAATGTCTCAAGAGGCTTTAAGAGTACTTTCATTTGCATTTAAACAATACAATTCAAACGATGTGGTTATAGATCATCTTGAAGAAAATCTCATCTTTATTGGTCTTGTCGGTATGATTGATCCACCGCGAACTGAAGTAAAAGATTCAATTACAGAATGTAAAAAAGCCGGTATTCGCACAGTTATGATTACTGGTGACCATAAAGATACCGCCTTTGCAATTGCCAAAGAACTTGGCATTGCTGAAGACATATCTGAAATTATGATTGGAACTGAATTAGATAACATTTCAGATACAGAGCTAGCAAGCAAAATTGATCACTTAAATGTATTCGCTAGGGTCTCTCCAGAGCATAAAGTAAAGATTGTAAAAGCATTACGTGCAAAAGGAAATATCGTTTCTATGACTGGTGATGGTGTCAATGATGCTCCATCTTTAAAGCAGGCTGATGTTGGCGTAGCGATGGGCATTACAGGAACAGACGTTGCAAAAGGGGCAGCGGATGTAGTGTTAACAGATGATAATTTCTCATCTATAGTGAAAGCTGTTGAGGAAGGTAGAAATATTTATCGTAACATAAAAAAATCAATTCTCTTTCTACTCTCTTGTAACTTTGGAGAAATTATCGCTTTATTTTTAGCTATTTTACTCGGTTGGGCAACACCACTACGACCTATTCACATTTTGTGGGTCAATTTGATTACAGATACACTGCCTGCATTATCACTTGGGGTTGACCCTGAAGATCCAGATGTGATGAAGGAAAAACCACGACATGCGAAAGAAAGCTTATTTAGTGGTAGCGTTCCTTTTCTTATTTTCAATGGAGTTGTCATTGGACTTTTAACGCTAACAGCCTTTATCATCGGGGCAAAATTCTATACCGGAGATACAAATTTATTTCCTCTTTTCCCAGAGAAAATTGATGAAGATGCTCTATTACACGCTCAAACAATGGCATTTGTCGTTCTTAGTTTTTCTCAGCTCGTTCATTCATTTAACTTGCGTTCAAGAACGAAATCCATTTTTTCAATTGGGATCTTTACAAATAAATATTTAGTCTTCTCCCTTCTTATCGGTGTTCTTATGCAAGTGTGTATTATCTCCATCCCACCTCTTGCAAATATATTCGGTGTACATGCATTAACGATGCGAGATTGGGGATTTGTTCTCTTCTTAAGTATCATTCCACTTGTTTTGAATGAGATCATTAAATTAGTAAAGAGAAACTAAAAGGCAATGAGGATTATTCCTCATTGCCTTTTCATTTATTTCACTATTTGTGGGAGATGTCCCCGCTGATTAAAGTTTCACTTTACCCTTGTAATTCTTTTTTTATGTTCTCAGTTAATGTAGCCATACGTTTGCGGCTTTCTTCACGCTCACGTTTATTTTGTTCTTCAATTTGTTGCGTTTCTTGCATACCTCTTGAAATAATGTTCCAAGTTTCCTCAAGTGTTTCCATCTTAATACTAGAAGAACCTGATAATCTCGCTACTTCCACACTTTGCGTTGCGATATTTTGTGCATTTTTCTTAAGTAATTCATTTGTGCGGCGATCAAGTTCAGCCATAGAATCTGCAACAAGCTTTTGACGTTTCGCATTTACCGCTTGAATAATACCATTTTTAAAGATAGGAATCGTTGTAATAAATGCTGTATTGATTTTACCAATTAATTTATTATTACCACGTTGAACCATACGAATTTGTGGTGCTGTAAGTAGCGCAACCATACGTGCTTTTTCTAAATCATCAATACGCTGCTCTAAAATTTCAACAGAGTTTTTCAGTGATTCTAATTCAATACCTGCTAATTGGTCATTGTTACGCACACGCTCTTCGTACATTGGAACCAACTCTGTATTTAAACGCTCTAATAACATTTCCCCTGCTACTACATACTTTTCTAAGTCTAAATAATATTTCAAATTTTGCTCATATAAACCATCTAACGTACCGATTGATTTTTTCATTTCATCTTGATACTTTGTAATTTCTACGTATACTTTATCCATTTCGCGACCCATTGTTTGGTACTTACTAAAGATCTGTTCAATCATTTTATCAGCTTTTTTGAACATACGTGAGAAGAAACCGCTTTTCTCTTCCGCAAAGTCTTTGCTATCGAATCTGTCCATAATTTTACCAAGCTGTTTTAATAATTCTCCAGAGTCTTCTATTTTTGATAAAGACATTGTATGTAAAATTTGATCAGCGAAACGTGAAATTTCCATAGATGGTTCTTTTCCAAGCTCGATTAATTCTAACTGATCTTTAATATCTACTGCATTATAAATACGTTGTACTTCTGCATCTTGTCTAAGTTGTAAACGAACATCTTGTGCCGTTTGCTCATTTAATTCTGTTTTCGAATCTAGTATGACTGGGTTATTCATATGGTATTCTCCCTTTCCTTATAAAAATGGACGAAATAGTCCTTTTATTGTTTGTGATAAATTTTTATAGGCTGATGAACCATGAAACTCAAGATCGAAATTAACTTCTTCAAGCCAATGGGAATCAAATGCTCCTGCTTCAATATACGGTTCGATATCGTTTCTTCCCGTTGGATTGAAATGGAATACATCTACTCCAATTTGATTTAAAAATAGTAATAAAACAGCATCTGAACGGCTTAATTCTCCGCTCTTCTCATTATTAAATATAACAATTTTCGGTACTTCTTGCGAGTAATCAAATTTCTCAAGTTGCTCTAAAATGTTCGGCGGTATTTGAGAAAGCTGTGCGAAAACATACAGTGCTACATCTTGTTTCGTCTCTTTCGCAATGGGTTTACACATTTCACTTTCGCACGTATGGATGATCGCCTCTGCAATACCATGTTGCAATCCTTCTGGCAAACGTTTATGTGGCCACCAATGACTGTTCATAATTAAATCAGGGTGTAATTTCCCCCCGCGGTCTAACGCATCTCGGTAATGATATTGGAAATTCGCTTTTTGTTCTTTCGTAAACGGAAATGTATTAATTAATAAACTGTTATCAAATGATGTAATAGCCTTTAATCGCTGAAAATATTCTTTATCATTTTTTGAGACACCTGATATTTTCGCAAATAAAGAAGGGATATAAATGTGTTTATTTTCAACAAAGAATGTTGGACGCACAAATGCCTTTTCTTTCGTAATTAAAAAGAGTTCATCATACGTTGTTTTGAGCGTACGAGCTACAGGCGTATAGGAACGAAATTGCCATGGCTTGTACAGCAGTGAGTTATCGTGGTGAAGTACTTGTTCAATTTCTTTTGAAGCCTGATACGCTACTGTCGCAACTCGCTCACGGCGGCGATCTGGAAATGGCTCAAGAGAAATGCGACCTGGATGAGACACAACAAAACTTCTTCCTTCCTCATCAACATTCTCAAATCCATCTTTTCCTTCTGGGTGATAATAAAGTACATCGCAACCGAGCATAATAAGAAAGTATAAGAAATATATACGGCTTTCCTGTGCATCACCGTACCAAATAATGCGCGGCATTTGTTTCTTATAATTAATCGTAGAGAACCACTTCGCTACGTAATTGTCACTTAACTTAATCATATCGATTAAGAAACGACGGAACCCTTCTGTTTTTAATGATTGGTTATGTTGTTTTTCATACAATTTCAATACAGAAATAAACGTCGTATGTATATAATGCTGTAAGTCAGGATTGTCTACTTGTGGTAATAGTTGTTTTCCAGACAGATGGGCGACAAGCCTATTTACTGTAAGGCCATTCGGTGCTTCTTGATGTAATGTAAAAACCTCTTGAATATGGCGCAGTTTTTCGGGATCAATCACCTTATTTAAATTTTGTTCATGCAAAACCACGATCCCTTTCACTTCGCTATAATCAAATAGCTCATTGAAATATTCATCTACATCATTAGGAACACCAAGAATACGAGTTGCTATATAACTAAACTTCATCTCATTCTCTGTCAGTTCATATTGTGGGCGTTTTTCTAAAAGCGCTTCAAATTGCTTTAAATCTGATTCGTCTTTTAATGCACATGGTTGAAGTGTAAAACGTGAAAACACAACAGTTCACCTCCAAAAACATTTACTTTTTTTATAAAGTCTCTCTTCTATTATAAACTATTTTTAGTTATAAAAAATGGGCGCTCGCATAACGAGCAAACCCATTTCAATTATTTATGATTATTTTTAGTAGCTGCAACTTCTTCTTTAGCTTGTCCAGAATTCTTCATGTAGTGAAGTATAAACGTTGCTCCAAATGCTACAACTAAAATGATAAAGAATAGCATATGACTTATTTCAATATGAATAACAGACAGTAACATTTTTGCTGCAATAATTAAGATTAAAATATATGCTGTCGTTTCAAGTTCTGGAATACGCTCTAACAATTTTAAGAATACACCAGCGATACCACGCATCATTAAAATACCGAGCATTCCACCTAATAATAGAATCCAAACTTCATTTGATACACCAAATGCAGCAAGTACGCTATCTACAGAGAACGCGATATCCATTAATTCAACCATCGCAACTGTTCCCCAGAAGACGCCAAACATTCTGAAGAGAATACTGTTTTGGTTCATACCATGAGCTTCCTCTTCTTCTGCATTACCTTTTCTTTTATCAATGAAGTATTTAATTGAAAGCCAAGCTAAGTAAAGTGCACCTAACACTTTTACCCAAGCTAATTTAATTAAGAACATTCCAATTCCAATCGCAATAAATCGGAATACATAAGCTCCAATAAGTCCATAGAATAATGCCTTTTTACGTTTTTCTTCCGGAAGGTGTTTTACCATTACTGCTAATACAAGTGCATTATCAGCAGATAACAAACCTTCAAGTACAACAAGTGTACCTATTAATCCCCAAGATACTGGATCTTGCAACACTTTAATCCACATGTCCAAGTCGAAAAACTGAGCATACGTATCAAGGATCCCTTGCAAAATACTCATCTTACCTTTATCCCCTATTCTTTGCTAGATTTATAGAAAGGTCAAAAAAAGGAAACGAATATCGTTTCCCTTCTTATGCATCCAAGCCATACGCTCTTACAAGCGCACCTAAGCCACCTTGGAAACCGCTTCCTACTGCATTAAACTTCCACTGTCCATTATGACGGTATAATTCACAAAAGACAACTGCTGTTTCAATGGAGAAATCTTCCCCTAAATCAAAACGAAGAACTTCTTCACTAGTTTCTTCATTCGCTAAACGAACGAATGCGTTTCCAACTTGTCCAAAGTTTTGATTACGGCCTTCTCCATCATAAATTGTAACTGTAATAGCAATTTTGTGCACATCTGCCGGAACTTTCTTTAAGTCCACAACAAGTTGTTCATCATCGCCTTCACCTTCACCTGTCCGGTTATCCCCTGTATGCAGAACAGATCCACAAGGAGACTGTAAATTATTATAGAAAATAAAATCGGTTTCCTTCGTACATTTTCCGTTCGCATCTAATAGGAATGCTGATGCATCTAAATCGAAATCTGATCCACCGTCATAAGATTTAATATCCCATCCAAGACCAATTACTGCTTTTGTTAAGCCAGGGCTTGTCTTACCTAAATCAATCTTCTGTCCTTTTTGCAATTGAATAACCATTTATATTCACCTCTATATTTTATATCTTTAAAAATATATCCATCAATAAACACCTGTTTCACCGATGGATATATAAAATCTATTACTCTACATCTAAACCGAAATTATTACATAGAGATGCTAATCCGCCCTGGAACCCACTTCCGATTGCATTGAACTTCCAGTCACCTGCATGACGGTATAATTCCCCTACTACAACAGCTGTTTCAATAGAGAAATCTTCTCCTAAATCGTAACGAATTAACTCTGCATTCTTTTCTTCATCTAAAATACGTACGAAAGAGTTAGAAACTTGTCCGAAGTTTTGGCTACGACCTTCTCCATCGTAAATTGTGATTGAGAAACAAATACGTTCGATATGTGCAGGTACATTTTTTAAATCTACTTTAATCGATTCGTCATCGCCTTCACCTTCACCAGTTCGGTTATCTCCTAAATGCTCGACAGCACCATTCGCACCTTTTGGATTATTATAGAAGACGAAATCCTCTGCACCTGAAACTTTACCGTTAGCACCTACTAAGAAAATACTAACATCTAAATCGAAATCGTTTTGTCCGTCATAACGATTCGTATCCCAACCAAGTCCTACAAGAACTTTTGAAAGACCTGGATTTGTTTTTGTTAAGTCTACCTTTTGTCCTTTTTTCAATGAAATTGATGCCATATTCAATTCCTCCTCGGTTTATTTTATTAATAACGTGATACAATCTCACTTAAGTTTTTATCTTGTGTGCCTTCTCCAACAGCTGAAAACTTCCATTCACTTCCGTGGCGATACATTTCACCTGCAATTAGAGTCGTTTTGCCAGCATAATTATCCGATAAATTATAGCGTGCTAATTCTTCACCAGTTTGCGGGTTTTGAATACGAATATATGCATTACGAATCATCCCGAAATCTTGACGACGATTTACACAGTCATAAATATTTACAACGAATACTAAACGATTAATACGGCTTGGAACTTTATGTAATTCTACGAAAATTGTTTCGTCGTCACCAGCGCCTTCACCTGTTAAATTATCTCCTGAATGAATAATACTACCACAAGTAGAAAGTTTGTTTCCGAAGTAAACTAAATCGTTTTTGTTTAAAAAGCGATCCCCTTCTAACATAACAACAGATGCATCACAATCTACATTTGGTTTACTTCCAAATAATGAAGACAGAAACCCACCTGATTGTCCAATTGGATCCCAGCCTAAGCCAACCTGTAGTTTTGCTACTTTTGGTTGTCCTTTCGTTAAATCGATCTTTTGACCTTTTTCTAAAATAATAGGCATGAAGTTTCTTCCTTTCTACAAAGCATTTTCCAAATCGGAAAATATTGTATTCTCCCCTTATATTGTAGCATTATTTACCTAGTGATAAAAAGGATAAATTCTCAGTTATATGAAAACATTCATATAACTTATTTATGCTAATGTAAGAAGTGGTAAATAGCACCAACCATTCCTGCGCAATTTCCGTTTTGTGCAAGTTCAATCTCACAATTATTATAAATCTCTTTATTTAAATATTTTTCTACCTCTCCTTTTACTTCTTTTAAGAACTGCTTTCCCCTATCAGTAATTCCTCCACCTATAACAATCATTTCTGGATTAAAAATATAAGCAAGGTTACTAATTCCAATCGCTAAATGTTTAAAGAAAACCTCAACTGCTTGCGTAACTTCTCTATCTCCTTTATCATACAGTTCGAAAATCGTTTTTCCATTCCAATCACTTTCACCTTTATATTTTCGCACAAGACAAATTAACCCTGAAATGGAAGCGACCTCTTCAAACGGCCTTCCTTCTATCAACATATTTCCCCATTCGCCAGCACTAAACGAATGCCCTCTATATAAATCTCCATCTATAAAAATTGCTCCTCCAATACCAGTTCCAAGAGTAAGCATAATAAAATTTCTTTTTCGGTTTCCAATACCTTTCCATTTCTCTCCCAAAGCTGCACAATTCACATCATTTTCAATGGACACAGGAACTTGTAATACCCTTTGCAATCTATCAATAATAGGAATAGTCGCGTAGTTCGGAATATGCTCCACCCCTCCCGTTACAACCCCTTTATGAATATTAACAATTCCCGCAGTACTAATACCAATTCCCGAAATCGTATGCTCATTCATTAATTTTTTGGATAGAAGAATAAGTTTTTGAATGATTTGTTCCCCGCCCAAATGAATTTCTGTTGAAACTGTTTTATGCTTTAATACCGTCCCTGTTTCTGAAACAATCCCATATTTAATTTGCGTACCACCAATATCAAATGCAATATATTCTTTCATCTGCTGTCACTTCCTCTACTGTAATGAGTGTAAAATTCCCACCACTCTACTATTATAAAGAATTTACACTAACTCTTTTCTCTCTTCAGAAATACACCACCTTTTTCTATATATAGTTTTTTTTGCATAAAACTCTTTTTCCTATGAAATATTACAAAGGGATGTATTTTAGATGGAATATTAATTTTCAGGAGGAAATCAATGACAAAAATCTTCATTTTAGCATCAACTCTTTCTTTATCTTTTTTTAGTGGTTTAAATATCGGTAATTCAGCAACAGACAACTTCTCTCCAGTAACAAATGCGATTGTACAAAATAACGATCATTTAGCAGAAGGCAACTCAAAAGATAATAATAAACCACCAGGAAACAATGGTTCTCAGGACGATAGTGGTTCTGGCGGCAATGACTCGGGTGGCAACGGCTCGGGTGGCAATGGTTCTGGCGACAACGGCTCTGGCGGCAACGACTCTGGCGGCAGCGGTTCTGGCGGCAATGGCTCGGGTGGCAATGGTTCTGGCGACAACGGTTCCGGTGGTAACGGTTCTGGTGGCAATGGTTCTGGCGGCAGCGGTTCTGGTGGTAGCGGTTCTGGTGGTAACGGTTCTGGTGGTAACGGTTCTGGTGGTAACGGTTCTGGTGGAAACGGTTCTGGTGGAAACGGTTCTGGTGGAAACGGTTCAGGAGGAAAAGGTTCTGGTGGAAAAGGATCGGGAGGAAAGGG
>NZ_JAEHBI010000077.1:0-10963 GCF_016483705.1 Bacillus cereus group sp. N6 | reverse complement strand
ATTCAAAAACGAACTTTAGGAAAAACATAGGAGCATATGATGTTCGTCTAATCCCCTATAATAATCTTTAAGATTTTTCTACTTTGCGGTCTACAGCAAGAACCCTGTGATTAAGCCTAGAAGACAGGAGAGGGATTATACGTGGACAAGTCATAGTCTGGTAATTCTACACAATTGTTACAAGAAATTGATTGGAAAATGAGCAGAATTGAATGGATTCTTCAGCAGGTTTCTATAGATGGTTTGATAGAAGAATCATATGAGATTCACGAGATGCTTCTAAAAGTGTCCCAGTTATTGCTCATCTTACAACAAGACCGCAATATGACACCACTGGCAAAAGGACTACGTTTACAACTCCAAAGTATACAGGAACAGTACAATCAATTGTTTGGTAAAGAAGAAATGCGCTATGAACATTCCGAATAATCAAAAAATAACAAAGATACACCCATCCTATGCGATAGGTGTATCTTTGTTATTTTCCCAACATATGTCGTATTTCCGACAGTTCCATATTTGTAAACTTCGCAATATCTTCGATATCCATGCCATTTTTATGCATGCCCTGGATTAGTTGCTCTCTTTCCGCTAGCTTTCCTTCTTGAATACCTACTTCTTTCCCTTTTTCCATGCCTTTTTCTATACCCTCTTCTATCCCAACCTCACGAGCATGTGCTAATTTCGCTTGCTCATCAAATAACACTTTTTCCCTTGCTTCATATGCGAGACGAAAAGAACTACTCTGACTCATATTTTCCCATTTGTGGATTGCCTTCTGTAACATCGGGTCTTGCTTCATGGCGATATCCTCCAACGTGTGGGTCAAATGTTCATCCTCATGCGCTGGCAGTAAAAGTAACCAACGAGCAAATTCATTTTCCCACGGATTAATTTTTTCTTCTCTCCATTGTTGTAACAATTTAGGAATCTCAATGAAATGAATTTCCAGATCTTCAAGCAACACGTCTTGATGTTGCTTGCTCCAAAACTGTCCGACTGTATGCATATCATCATACTGAGGAAAGAGCTTAAAATCTAATAGATTGATGGTAATGGTTTTTCGCAAAGAGCGGTAAGGCATACCTTGCTCTAATTGAGAGGTATATAATTTACTCCAATAATACAGGGAACGTTTCACAATCTCTTGGGTATTTCGTAATTGAATTTCCACATTTACCTTGGTCTTATCTTGAAGTGTAGCTAATATATCTAGTATGGATAATTTATCTTCTTCATATTCTTTATGAATATGTGGGTCTTCAATTTTTAACGATACAATCGGTGTAGATAATGTTTCATGCAAAATCGCATTTAAGAAAGAAATCAATAATTCCTCTTGTCCTTGTACACCAAATAATTGCTTGAAAGCAAAATCGACACGTAAATTCACTAAAGGTTGATTCATAAAGTGAGTCACCTTTCTCATTTCATATTCTGTCTTTTTTGTTATTCCCCTTTTTCGGAGAATGGGCAAAGCAAGTATATATTCTATTGTATCGGAAGAAGGAGAGAAGAAGCAACCCTTGCTGCTGTTTTGGGGTGTTTTATTTTTATAAACAATTCGGTACGTGAAATTTTATATAATTACCTCTATATACACCTATCCTCACTTATTTATACCCTTTTCCACCTGAAATATTTATCCCTCCTCTTTTCACCCCCTCATCCGTTTGCGTGGACGCTCTTTCGTTTTCGATACTCAAACGTATTCGGAACAACCTTATCTTTCGTTAGAGAGGATTCTGATGGTTCGTTTTTTATCTCTCCACTAACCAATTGGATATAATACCCAATTCTAAGAATGTTCAAGTAAGCGTAACATTCTCCTGTACATCCTGCATTACATATGAATCATCAAATGAGTCGTACAGTAAGATACCGCTCGGTGTTTCAATTCTTCATACGTGTCTAATCTTTGTTTCTCAAATAATTTCGGATGCTTCTGTCTATAGTATCGAAACAATGTTTCTCCATTATTTTTTATCCGATATCGTCGTCTTTTTGCCTTTGTTCTTGGCATTTCTTCCTGAGCAAACTGTTTGAGTATTTGTAATGCCTGTGAAGAGGGGATTTCTTCCCCTGTTACGTATGCATGAATAAAAATCAGTTCTTTTATTGTGATATGCGTGTAATATGAATTTTCACCCATAGCAGAATCCCCTCCTCGTTCTATTTTTATATCCGTACATAATTAGGCACTTAAAAGGCGTTATCTGTTTATCCTATAAGTATCTTCAGCGTTTGTTTCACTTTTTCATCGTCCACTCGATAAAATACTTCTAATCCTTTTCGCTCATATGCTACGACTTTATGTGATTTTAACTTGCCAAGATGTTGCGAAACAGTGGATTGTGGCATGGCGAGATACCGTTGTAATTCAGAAACATTTAGTGACGTTTTCTTTATTAATTGATGTACCATTTGGAGACGGACAGGGTGTGCTAATACCCTTAATACTTCTGCAACACGTTCTAATTTATTTGGCCCCGTGTAAAAGACATTTTTCATCTTCTTTCGCTCCATTCTTTCTTTTTTCCTTTAATCACCACCACCGCAGCTACCGCCACTATCTCCACCAAAAGACCCTCCGCAATCATGTGAACTACCGTCATACTTCGTTTTTTACAAACGAATCGTAGAAATCGCATGTTTATAAACCAATTGACTTTGATTATCCGATTCTATCCAAATGGCATACCTATCAAATTCTTTGAGGATTCCTTTCATATGAAATCCATTCACTAAAATTACAGAAATAACTTTTTTCTTCTGCATCGCTTCTTGTAACATACGTTCCTGCATCATTACTGTATTCTTACTTTTTTCCTTTTGAACGCTTTTTGCTTTTCTTTCCAACCTTCGTTTCCCCCTTCTCCTCAGACTCTTTCCAGATACTGTTCTACTTCCTCCAGAAGCTGTTTTGCTCCTTCTGGACTAATCGTCAGCTTTCCATCCGCTTGTTCGATATTCTGGGAAGAAATTTCTCCTGTGAGAGGACAAGCGCCATATCCCTCATATTTCTGTAAAATAATCATGTCGCCTTCTACAAATATTTCTAAGGGGTCTTTTTTGTGAATATGAAGGGTACGCATCATTTCCCTCGGTATCACAATACGACCAAGGGTATCTAATTTTCGTACAATCCCTGTTGATTTCATCATTCTATTTGCCTCCTTTTCAAAGGGGGTATTTTACATATCGAATCACTATTTTGATTTATCGGAATTTTAAATGTGATTCGTGAGATTATATTTCTATCCAAAACTGGTGTATAATTTACACGACTATATCTCATTTTCTTCCACTACACCAGCAAATTATGGAACAAAAAAAACACTGCATCGATCGGTTCGAATACACGGATACAAACACCTACTTGTCATTTCCTGTAGTCAAAACTTAGACTCCTTCATAGTCCTTGTTATGCGTTTCTTCTTATATAGAAGAAGTATTCTAATTCGGTAAGAGAACCGAATTAGAATACTTCCCAACACATGTCATATACATTTTACCATACTTACGCTTAGAATGGTTTTGATAACCAATTTTTTGTATAAAAATATTTCATTTTACATATAATACGAATAACAATTCCATCCTTCAAGTATTCTTTTCACCTGACGTTGCTTAACATACCTACTAACGGGATTGTTGTCATTGATTATTTTTCCTTAACTCCATTCACAACAAAGGCAAGGCGTGTTGACCTGTACCGTCTTGTCTTTGTTGTGCAGTTACGTTTCTATTTTTTACACCTAACAAAAATGGTTCATACGACCCAATTAGGTGTAATAAAACTTTCCTTCGTTTACCCTACAACTATATAAAATCATTATATGAAACCACCTTGCTACAATTAATAATGGAATTGCGATTTTTTCTGATGGACGTGGGAAAATACAGAAAAACATACTGATATTTCAGTGAGTCTTTTCTCATACCTTCAACTGTATCTTAACAAATCCGCTTTCTGATCTCTTTATTCATGAACCGAATCGGTTTCTTTTCTTCTATTTTCCAACTCATTTTCTAATTTACGATACCATTTTCCTTTTTTACGTGTAAAATATGTCTTTACTTCGACATAGGGTATCCAAATCCCCTGTACCTGAATCCGTTCCATCACACTATCTAACATATATTCTTCTTCATATCGCTTAGGTTTCCGCAAATACATATCGATGAAACCTCGATATTCTTCTTGAAACCATTCTGCGATCAAATTCTTCTGATTCTGCTTCAAATGTGACCATTTCTTGTTCGTTTGGAGAATTTGACCATTCACGATATCATGATTTTTCATCGTTCTTCCTCACTTCGCTCACCATTATTTGTTCCTTTATTATACCATATTCTACTTTCTTTTCACTGTGATTCCTCCCTGACACCAGATGCTCGTTTATCGCTCTCTCCCAGCAAGGGCATATCAATTTTTTATCGTCGTGGTTCGTCTCCGCTCATCAAAGCCCCACTCCACATTGACTCAAAAAATAAACATGTTCAATACGTGAGAATGATGGATAAGTCGCTTTAGCGACTTTTTGATTGAATAGAATGTCACAAACCATTCCATGAAAAAAACAATGCCCCCCTATAACTAGGGGCGCTTGTCCTCCTTCCAGTTTATATTGCGGTCGCTCTGGAGGCGCAAGGGGCAAATTTTTTCCTTCCTCACATCCCAACTCTAGCGGATTTTGGTTGTTCTTTGACCTCGTACGTCCCTTCCGTCCTCCGATCCCAAGAACAATGACAAAATCCTCGCTATCGTATGACCTGTTCCGTCAGAAAAAAATTGTGCAGTAAACCCTTGCGCCTCCGCTCCCTGCATAACACGTTCCAGTCAGACAAGCGGTGTTCACATAAAAATAAGCAGACATCCCTGTAACATCTCCTGTCCCCAAACAGAAAAAACACGTCCCCATGGCAATGGGAACGTGTTTTAGGAAATCAGCTACTCGTTACTATACTCAGTTTATCATGCTGATTTCCTCCCGTAAATACGGAGGCGGAATATTTGTTAGAAAATTGTATGGTAATCTACAACACGCATAATTCCTCAGCAACTGATTGTACAGACTATTGCGAAGCATGCGACGGTGAAATCTATTTTGGTGAGCACTATTTTGATTTCGAAGGAGACTGTCTACACGATGATATTTCGTGTATTCAGCAATATGTAGAAGAACATTCTGTTAAGAAAATGGCAGGTGCATAAGATGAATTTTTCTTCCACACTCCAAGCCGAAATACAGATTCTTAAGAATCTCATATCTTATTATGAGCAAAGCGAAGATGAACATGCTTCTTCTCTTGTTATTACTTACAAACATGGATTACAAGCCTTATTACATGTCTATGAAGCAAGTCAACAAACGGAACATATCCCATTCTAAAAAAGCGAGGATGATAAACAATGAAAACAGAAAACTATTTTACGACACTATCTCAAATAGATTGTACCGAACACGTAGATAAGAAAGGCAAGTTTAGCTATCTCTCGTGGGCGTGGGCAGTAAAACGTCTACGGGAAGTTGACCCCACCGCAACATGGAATGTCAAACGGTTTGACGGTGTCCCCTATCTCAAAACAGATTGTGGATTTTTTGTAGAGGTAGAGGTAGAAGTAACAGTACAGGGATTACCACTAAGCCAGATTCATCCCATACTTAATAATCAAAACAAGCCAATAGCTGAACCCAATAGTTTTGATATCAATACGAGTATCCAACGTTGTCTAGTGAAAGCAATTGCTCTTCACGGGCTAGGACTCTATATTTATGCGGGAGAAGACTTACCTGAAGTGCCTGAAAAACCAATTTCACCGCAACAAATCGGCGCAATTAAGGTTAATATTAAGAAACTTGCTACACTTCGAAAAGTTGATGAGGACACGATTAAAGCACACTTGAGCATCTCTGACATCAAAGAATTAGCGTACACACAAGCAGAAAACATTCTGAAGAAATCTTCTAAATGGGTTGTCACTGCACAGAAAGAACAAGAGGTACTATCTGAAACCAATCCAGAGTCTGCACATTCGTCAGTAGAATCCGCTTAATTTGTCCCACTTCAAATACAGAAAGGTCTGTCTAGACAGGCGGGCTAAAGAACAAAAAAGCCCCAAAAGGCACGGGAAAACCTTTTCATCCAAATCTAAAAAGAAGGTTTCATTCTTTAGAAATTCGTGGTTCTCCAAACCATACAAACATAGCATCTCTGGAAATAATCCATTCTTTTCTTGTTCCATTTGGAGCTAAAAAAAACTTAATCATCCCACCCTCAATCATTTTGTTCAATTCTACTTTCTGCTCTTCCGTTAGTGTAGATGGACTGATTTTATTTTTTAACGTGGCACGCTTAATTCCCCATGTATAGGATGCTTCAGCAGGTGTCATATACTTTTCGATTTCTTTCATGGTAACTACTCCTTTAATGTTATAAGTAAGAAAAGGGAATAAAAGAAGATCCCTTTTCTTTTAAAATGTATTGTAGTTTAGCGCTTAAATCTGTTTTCTAAAATTGCTAATTTGATAAGCCTTATCTTTATGTCTTGACTTAACGAAAGCCATTCTGGTGTATTAATTTTCATTTTTCTTCTCCCCTTCATTATATGTTATAATAAGGGGGTATAAAAGAATGTTCGAGATTCTTTTATACCCTAGTCATTCGTTTAGCGGCGGATGGCTTTTTCATTTTTATTTTCTTCGTTATAGCTAATTCCTAAAATATAATCTACTGCTCTCTGTGCTTGACTGGCTGCCTTAACAATTAATGTTTTATCATTTTTTAAATTTCGCAACCAAGACTATATATAAGCTGTTGAGTTATCAAATGTTACATCTGTAAATCCTGATAATCCAGTTAACATGCTTGCTCCAATTTCAGCAACCAGTTCCTCTTTTGAATAATCTTCAGAACCGAAATGAGCTGTTGCTGAAGTGATTCCGTTCCTGTTTAATCTACTAGAATAGCCTGTTGAATGAACAAATTCATGGAATAAAGTGCAATAGTATTCTTCAACTTTCGGAAAATCCTTCATTGGAGGTACATTTACATGGTCCATAACCGGTTGATAAAATGCCCTTCCGCTGTTCCAGCTAAGACTTGGAGAATTTATATATCCCTTTACAATGTTCTCCGCCTCTTCAATTGGATTATGTTCAAAAGTCTCTTCCTCTTTTCGCTTACTTTCAATTCCTTCACACTGATTTATGTTAAAAACTTTGTAATATCTCAGCATTGGAATCTTTTCAACATCGCCAGATACTTTATTTTCTTTTTCTAACCACTTCCAAAAGACCACAATTTCTGATTTTGCTCCTTTTTTGACTTTTCCTTTTGCTTCCTGCACTTGTTTGAAGGTCAGATACTCACCTGAATCTAAAAGCATTGTATTAATCCCTCTATACGGCTTTTGAGTTTTCCAGTTTACAGCTACATTTCCGTTTATCCAAGGCTTTTGCCAAGGCACTGTTCCTTGTTCTAGTTTCTCAATAATTTTGTTTGTTACGATTTCATAAACATTATTTGCCATTTGATTTCCCCCTTTCGTTATCATTTAACCTTACAAGTCTATTATCTCATGAAGAACTTAGACTTGCAAGTCTTTTCTTATTTGTTTTTTTAATTACTTTTCGCCAAAAAGACCCTACTAATTAAGTAGAGTCTTTGCTTAATAATTTTCTATTTAACAAGATATTGCTGTAATTCTTTTACTAAAAGTTCTGCTCCTTCTGGACTGAGAACAATCTTTCCGTTAGCTAAAGAAAAATTTTCCGCTGAAATGTCTCCAGTTATAATACAAGCATGGTGAGATTCGTATTTCTTCAAAATGATTTTCTCGTCTTCCACAAAAATCTCCAATGGATCTTTTTCTACTATCCCTAAAGTACGTCTTAACTCAATTGGAAGCACAACCCGACCTAATTCATCTACTTTTCTTGTCATTCCTGTTGACTTCATTAAACCTCTCCTCTATTTCTATAATGTGTTATGTTACCTCTATTTCATTCTAACAAATTGGTTAATTTGATTTAACTGTTTGCTTCTTTTTGGGAAATGCAAATTTTATAAAGATTCCTCAAGCTTCTCTTCTATGCTGACGTTGTACCTTTGATATCTTCATGGTCTTCTTCTTCGATTTTTGAATTTGTTCTTCCATATATTGAAGAACACGAGTTGTAATCTTTTCTGGAAAGAATCCTTGTCGTTCTAACAGAATGTTCTCAATTACCCATGCTTTTCTTGTGTAATACTCATACTCTCCACCCGTTTCATTCGCAGTAACCTGTAATGTTCTTTCTGTTTTAGATGCTTTATTGAGCAATTGCAAACCATAATACGTTTGACTGCGTGCTTCTCTGACTTCTTTTAGCAACAAATACAAATCGTACGTGTGATACTGTTTCAACTCACCTACATTCTGATTAATATGCTCCAAGAAGATATGCTGTTGCATCTTTGTAAATTCAAAACGCTCACCATTCTGACAAATCTGTAGCATACCTGTTTGTTGATCCCGCATATGACCACCACAGAATTCACAAATCTCTTGTACTACACCATTATTATCAACTTGTATGGGAGTTGCACAGTATGGACAGTTCACAAATACCACGCTACCTTTCGTTTTTATATATTCTAGATTGTTTAGATGAATGGATATTACTTTTCCGATAATTCTATTTCTTGTCCTCCGTTGCTAAAAAACTATCTCAATTTCATCCCACATCTACAGACAATGAGTTTTCCTGTTCGGAAAAGACTTCAATCCACAAAATCATTTAATTCTAATATTTTTACTTTCAAATTAAATTTCATTACCATACTTTCATTCTATTCACTTCTTAGGTTATTTCTCGGCTACCATTCACCGTTGTTAGGATTAGCTTGATTTCTTCTCTTTGTTTTTCCTGTTTGTTCATTGTGTTTCTTTTTTGTTGATTCTTTGGCGTTTTAAGTGCTTCTAGGTACTTTTCAATATCAAACCAATATTTTTTTCCATCCGAATGGAATTTATATCTTGGGTGCTTAGTTAAATCATATTTCTTATCTTTAAAAGCCCTTTTACCGATTATTTGTACAATGCATTCATCACGTTCCATCACTAACAGTTCATCTTGTGTCATTAATGATCTACCTAGTTTTGAATAATTTTGACCGAAACTATTGTTGTTAGAACGTGTTTTACTTTCGTTATAGTCATTAATTGTTTCTTTACCAAGTTCTTCACTCAGTGATTTAATGGTTGTTTTTTCTTTACCACCCAAAAATATTGAAGTATCGCAGTTACCGACTATAGTATCTGATTTATCTTTATAAATTGTTTTCAATTGCGAAAATGCCTGTAAAATGATAGTTGCTGAAATATTACGGGAGCGAATGGTTGAGATCAACTTTTCGAAGTTTGGAATCTGCCCAATATTGGCAAATTCATCTAACATAAATCGAACATGAGTTGGAAACTCTCCTTTGTATTTCTCATCGGCAATTGTACATAACATGTTGAACAGTTGAGAATACATAATAGCGACAATAAAATTAAATGTATCATCTGTATCAGGTACTATAATAAACATCGCTGTTTTACGTCCTTCATCTCCAAGAGTATCAAGTTCCAATTCATCTGTGGAAAGTAAATCACGAATTGCTGGGATGTTTAATGGAGATAATCTCCCTCCACAAGAAATTAAGATGCTTTTTGCTGTTTTACCGGCTGCAAGTTTATATAATTTGTATTGTTTTACAGCGAAGTGATTACTATCTTCTTTCTCCAATTCCTCAAAAAGATAATCCATAGGATTTTTATAATCTTCGTCATCTTCTTTTACTGTTGAATATGTTATTAAATCCATCAATGTCCCTAGATGTTGTTCTTCTTTAGGGAACTTTGAAACGATTAAACTGAAATAAGCTTGATATAACAAACTCTCTGCTTTCTCCCAAAAGGGATCGCCTTTTGGGCCATCTCCACTTGTGTTTGCAATTATAGTATGAACGAGTTTTAAAATATCTTGCTCACTATAAACATAGTGTAATGGATTATATCGCATACTTTTTAAAAAGTTCACTGTATTAAATATCTTAATTTTGTACTTCCCTTTATTTTTTAACGCCATGCCTATTTCATTAACAATTGTTCCTTTGGGATCAGTACATACATAGCTTGCATTCATTTGTAGCATGTTGGGTTTAATTACAAATCTTGTTTTACCACTACCCGACCCACCAACAACATATACATTTTTATTACGTCTTAGCTTAAAGGGAACACCTTTATCGTCTAATCTAATCTTTGTATTTTCTGAGAAAAGAATGTTATTATATTGATTTTCTTCATCATACATACCTTTTAAATCTTTTTGTACATCACCCCATTGCGCTGAGCCATGTTCAACACCTTTTTTATATTTCTTTTTATTATTTTTCTTGTCAATTAAAACAAATACAGCAAATACTACTGTAAACAGGGGAACAAACAAGTCAATAACATTGAAAGACAAAGGAAAAGCGTATAAAAGATATTGAGGTTCTGAAAACAAATAGTCAATTGCTGCAAGTGTATTACCTTCAAAAGTCACTCTAAAGTAATAAAAAAGGTAATTTAATAGAATAAATACAATTACACCAAGAATAATATAAGTTTTATTCTCCTTGATTTTTTCCATTTCAATACTCCTTATTTACCGTATTGAACGCCTATTTTATCGCTGTTACCCTATATGAATGCAAATCGTTAAAAAACCGTTCTGACGTTCTTAATAAAGCGTTTTTCATCCTACTTTTATGGATTTTATATAAAGAAAGGGCGTGTAAAATTACTCGCCCTTTTTTGTTTAATTCTGACTTAGCTAAATAAATTTTTTAATGAAGGAACAAGTAACGTTGCGATTAAAACAATACCAGCCCCACTCATAAACTGTTTCATCCCTTGTGACTTTGCCCCTGGGTTATCATTACC
>NZ_JAEHBI010000076.1:0-13906 GCF_016483705.1 Bacillus cereus group sp. N6 | reverse complement strand
GAGACAGGCTCATGGGGCGGCGGATTTTTCCCAGGAAGTTTTGCTGGAGGCGTGTTAGGTGGACTTACAGCTGGCGCATTAACGGGTGCAGCAAGTGGAGGCTACTATCCAGCACCGTACCCAGTAACTTATCCAGCGCCATACCCAGCACCATATCCAACTCCATATCCGGGGTATCAGCAATTACCATATCCTTATTAAACTAAAAAAGAGGCTTTCCTCTTTTTTTAGTTTAATAAAGTATTTATAAAATATTTCCAAAATAAAGGTGAAAATATGTTAATATTTTGTTATTGTAATTCAAAAACATATATACTAATTTTAACTTTTATATTATTATCCGTGAATAGTTGTATAGTGTGCTCGAAATTCTATTTCGCTAGTAAAGTAAAGAGGTTAGATATGAGCGGGATTAATAGGGAATAGGCATTGTATAGAGCTAGCTATAAAGGAATGTAAGAGAATGAATTATAATAAAGTAAGCTAATTATAGCGATAAGAAACTACTATTTATAATTGAAACGGTATTATATTGCTTTTTATTACAAATAATATTATGTTATTTTAATCGGCATATTTCAAAATGTGATGAATGCAAATAGCTATTATTAAGAAATGAAATATCTCTATTTCTATGAAGAGAAACAAGTTGTGTTTTAGTCAGATAGGAAGCAAGGAGAGATGCGCATGCTAGAACAAAGAGGTCATGCATTATATGACTCTTCATTGCGAGATTTAAAGTTAGCATTAGATGAGTCTTCAATTGTTGCGATTACAGACCGAAATGGTCTTATTACATATGTAAATGATAAGTTTTGTGAAATCTCCAAATATACACGAGAAGAGTTAATAGGAAAAGATCATCGTATTTTAAATTCAGGGTATCACCCGAAAACATTTTTTCAAATTCTATGGAAGCGTATTTTGAACGGAAAAGTATGGAGAGGTGAGATTCGAAATCAAGCAAAAGATGGGACGTATTATTGGGTTAAAACAACAATTGTTCCGTTTTTAAATGAAAAAGGAGAGCCGTATCAATTTATCGCGATCCGAAATGATATTAGTAGTAGGAAAGAAGCAGAACAGAGGTTGCGGTTAAGTGAAAGTCGTTATAGGGAGCTTGCGTATCATGATGCTTTAACGAGTTTACCGAACCGATTGCAGCTAATAACGACTGTAAACGAGATGATTGCAGGAAAAAAAGAATTTGGTATGATTTACTTTGATTTGGATCGTTTTAAATTAGTAAACGATACGCTAGGTCATATGATAGGGGATTTACTTTTAAGCGAAGTTGCTTCACGGTTGCATTATGTGCTAGGAGAGAAAGACGTTCTGGCTAGGCTGGGTGGCGACGAATTTGTGCTGTTAACAAAAAATCATAAACAAGATGAAATGAGGCAGTTAGCAACATCTGTGTTGTCATGTTTTCAGGCCCCATTTATGCTTGAAGGTCATGAAGTATACATTTCAGCTAGTCTAGGACTGTGCGCATATCCGCAAGACGGACAAGATGTAGAAACTCTATTGAAAAATTCGGATTTAGCCATGTATAGTGCGAAAGAACAAGGCAGAAATGCCGCGTGTTTCTTTACAGATGAGTTACGTGCGAAAATAAATCGTAGAATGAAAATTGAATTCGCTTTGCAAAAGGCAATCCGTGATGAAGAATTAGATGTGGTACTGCAGCCTATTATTGATTTGAAAACGAAGAAATATACCGGTATTGAGGCTTTAGCACGTTGTTCGACAGAAGAAGGGCCTATTTCGCCAGGCGAATTTATTCCAGTAGCTGAAGAATCTGGACTTATTATAAAATTAGGAGACTGGGTATTAGAAAAGTCATGTCGCTTGTTTAAAACATTGCCAGATTACGAAGAAGGACTAAAGTTATCTGTTAATTTATCCATACAACAATTAATGCAAAAGCGTTTTATTATATCTGTACGTAGCATTTTAAGGAGAACTGGCTTTCCACCGAATCGTTTAATTTTGGAAGTAACGGAAAGTATCGCTGTTCGCCATTTTGATTATATTATTGCTACATTACAAGAATTAAGAAATATGGGTATTTTAATTGCTTTAGATGACTTTGGAACAGGTTATTCTTCCTTATATTATTTAAAGCAACTGCCACTGGATATAGTGAAAATTGATCGTAACTTTATTCGTGAATTTCATTATGATCACGCACAGCCAGAGCGAACGATTGTAAAATCTGTTATTGAAATTGCCCATAGCTTAAATTTAGCAGTAGTTGCTGAAGGAGTAGAAACAGTAGAGCAAGAAAGTTTATTACAATCTATGGGCTGTGATTACGTCCAAGGATTTTATTATGCGAAACCTTTATCTGTAGGAGAGTTAAAAGAAAAGTTAATTACAGATTTTTAATAAAAAAGAGAAGCTGGTAGCTTCTCTTTTTTTAATTCGTTTTTTGTGAGTTTTTCATGAGTACTGGATAAAGAATAAGACCTAATACGAACAATCCAATTCCTAAGAAGAACGTTTTTAAATCAGCAGTTCCGGTTTTGATAACCCAAATAGAGTATACAAATGCTAATGTGGTAATGATCCCATCCTTTATTCGAGAGCCAGGCATTATATCATACGTTTCTCCTGTAATAACCAATTTGAATTGGTACAGCGTAGAAACAAGGTATGGAATTAAATAAGCTAATGTTGCTACAACGATAGCGAAATTATAAGCTTCTGATACGGTACCAGAAATCGTTGAGAATAAGAAAATTTGCGTCATCACATTTGTAATAAATAATGATTTTGAAGGACTACCTTTTTTATTTGTTTTCGCGAAAAACTTAGGGAAAAGTCCATTCTTGGCTGCCTGGTAAGGTACTTCTGAACTAACAACGATCCAGCCAACTGTAGATCCAAATAAAGATACAAGTGCAAGTAAAGCCATGATATAGGCACCTTTATTGCCAATTGCTAAATTTAATGCGTCTACCAATGGTTTTTGAGATTCTTTTAAAGCATCTTGCGAGAGAGCTCCCATTGTAAGTAAAGTAATTGACATGTAAATAAGAAGAGCGATAATCAACCCGAAAATGGTAGCTTTTTTTACATCGCGCTGAGATTTTGCACGGTTAGAAAGCATTACAGCAGATTCAATACCGATAAATGCCCAAAGTGTTGCGATAGCAGCTGAATTGATTTGTCCACCTAACGAAATTGATTGTCCTGTTTCATTCATAAATGTTTGACCGTCTCCGAAATTAGAGGCATTGAAAATGAATAATGTGATTACAATAAACATTGTAAATCCAATAATTTTTGCAATGGTAGCAAGAAGATTCATATTTCCAGCTCGGTCAATATTTTGAGAAAGAATATATTGAATTCCCCATAACATAAGGCTACATACGAGGAAAGTTAGTCCTTTTCCGAGTTCTAGTGAAAATCCGTTCGTTGAAAAAAGAATTTGCTTACTTTGTAACACTGGAAAGAATGTTGATAAATATCCAGCAAAGGAAATAATAACAGATGCGGTTGCAGCCCAGTTCGCAGCCCAATAGCCCCATGCCATACTATATCCTGCAACTTTACCCGCTTTTTTTGAAGGGAACATCGCTTGAGCATAACTTTGTGGTCCAGCTTTTAATTCTGGTTTTCGGATTGCTAAATTTCCAAATACGAGTGCAATCATAAATACGCCAAGGCCTGTAATACTCCATGCGAGTGTAGAACCCATTGGACCTGATACGTGTGCTAAATTTGCTGGGAGCATAAATACGCCACCGCCAACCATATTTCCGATTACAAAAGCTGTTAAAATCCATAATCCCCATTTTTTCGTTTCCATTTTTGTTAACTCCTTTGTAGTAAGTTTTGCTTAAACATCATTTTTTACTAGCTTTTTGGCAATAAAAAAAGAGCCATGTAGATAAAAAATACCTACATGGCTCTTCGCCTAACGTAGGTACAACGGGAATAACCCTTGTACCTACGCGTAATTTTTCCGCTAGGTTTCAAGGGTTACGTATGATGATGATGATGTTTTTGTGCAAATGTAACTACAATTGTTGTATAAGTAAGCATAGTTCTTTGCTCCCTTTCTCCTCTGATTTTGAAGTTAGTATACTACATGTTTTTTTGAATGAAAAGAAAAATATAAAAATTTTTATAAAAATACGTTTTAGAGATTAAATATTTACCTGTATTTTTCCTATACTGGAAAATAAGTGAGAGATTGGCAGAAGAGTGTAGCATGGTATAATACATATAGAATTAGAAGGTGACAAGGGGCTATTGTAGATGATGAGTAAGTATGAACAAATTTATACAGAAATCAGTAAGTCTATTGATAATAAGCGATTAAAAGAGGGATGCAAAATCCCATCCGAAACTGAATTAATGAAGCAGTATGAAGCAAGCCGCGGTACGGTAAGAAAAGCTGTAGATTTATTACAAGAGCGTGGATATGTTCAAAAAATACATGGAAAAGGTGTTTTTGTTTTAAAGCGAAAAAACATTGAATTCAACTTTGGTGGTATTGTAAGTTTCCAAGAAGAAAATGAACGTTTAGGACGCCATTGTATTACAGAAGTCGTGGAAATGGAGAAAGTAAAAGCGACAAAAGAAGTTGCAAAGCTATTAAATGTGAAAGAGAAAACAGAAATAGATCATATTAAACGAGTACGAAATATTGATGGAGAAAAAGTAATTTTGGATATTAATCATTTTGTATCGGAATATATTCCTGGATTAACGAGTGAAATTGCAGCGGAATCCATTTATAAATACATCGAGAAAGAATTAGGTCTTCATATTAGTTACTCACAGAGGGTAATTGAAGTGCAGCCATGTACAGAGGACGATAGAGAGTATTTAGATTTAAATGGAACAGACTATGTTGTCGTTGTGAAAAACTTTACGCATTTTTATGATGGAAGTCAGTTCGAATATACAGAATCACGCCATCGTTTAGATATTTTTCATTTTTCGGATGTGGCGCGGAGAAAATAAGGAGATGGAACGAAATAACGTTTCATCTCTTTTTTTATAAAAAAATCACAAACTCGTATATACGAGTGTTGACTAACTTATATATACGAGTTAATATGTAATTGTAAACGGTATCAAAAAAAGAAAAGAGGGACGGGAATATGGGGAAAGACTATCGTCAAACAGCAGAGGAAGTGTTGCAGTATATTGGTGGAAAAGACAATATTGAACAAGCTGCGCATTGTGTAACGAGGCTCCGTATCGCTTTAAAAGATGAAAGTAAAATAGATAACGATAAATTACAGTCTGTTTCATTAGTGAAGGGAGCGTTTCATAACGCTGGAGTATTTCAAATTGTAATCGGTCCAGGAGATGTTGATCGAGTTTATGCCGAATTGATAACGCTTGCAGGTATGAAGGAAGCGACAGTAGCTGATGTAAAAGATTCTGGAAACCAAAAGTTAAATCCAGCTCAAAAGTTTGTAAAGGTATTTTCAGATGTATTTATGCCGATATTACCAGCCATCGTAACAGCTGGTTTACTAATGGGAATTAACAATCTATTAGGGGCAAAGGACTTATTTTTTGAAGGTAAAAATTTATTAGATGTGTATCCAAACTTAAGTGGGCTTTGGGATTTAATTAATATGATGGCGAATACAGCATTCGTATTCTTACCAGCGCTTGTCGGTTGGTCAGCAACGAAGCGTTTTGGTGGTAGTCCGATATTAGGGATTGTTATGGGATTAATGCTTGTGCATCCAGCCTTATTAAACGCGTGGGATTATGGAAAAGCAGCGACTGGTTTAGATGGACAAAAGATTGAGTACTTCGATATTTTAGGATTATTTCAAATTGAAAAGGTAGGGTATCAAGGTCAAATTCTACCGGTTTTAGTAGCAGCATTTGTATTAAGTAAAGTGGAAATCTTCTTAAAGAAACATGTACCAAATGCAATTCAATTATTAGTTGTACCAATTACAACGATTGTCGTAACAGGTGTGTTAGCATTAGGGATTATTGGTCCAGTTACACGTCATATTGGAGATTTATTAACAGCTGGATTAGTAGGTGTATATGAAACAGTACCAGTAGTTGGAGCAATATTGTTTGGAGCATTATATGCACCGCTTGTAATTACAGGTATGCATCATATGTTTATTGCTATCGACTTACAATTAATTGCACAGCACGGTGGTACATTCATTTGGCCAATGATTGCTCTTTCTAACATTGCGCAAGGTAGTGCGGCACTTGCGATGTTCTGGATTTCTAAAAATCAAAATGATAAAAGTATGGCATCTACATCAGCAATCTCAGCATATTTCGGTATTACAGAGCCAGCTATGTTTGGTGTAAACTTACGAAATAAATTCCCGTTCTATGCAGCGATTATAGGATCGGCTATTGCAGCTATATTTATTACGTTAAATGGTGTATTAGCACCTGCTATTGGAATTGGCGGATTACCAGCATTTATTTCTATCATTCCGAAATCGATTCCAATGTTTATTGTAGGAATGATTATCGCGATTGTAATCCCATTTACGTTAACATGGTTATTTGCAAAACGAGTAAAACAGAAGTAGGAGGAAGTTAAACATGAAGGATTGGCATAAAAGTGTAGTTTATCAAATTTATCCGAAGAGCTTTAATAGCTATTACAATAAAGAAACCGGTGATATAAAAGGAGTTACAGAGAAACTAGATTATTTAAAAGAACTCGGAGTAGATTATATTTGGTTAACACCGATATACCAATCACCACAAAATGATAATGGATACGATGTAAGTGATTACTACAGTATTGATCCATCTTACGGAACGATGGAAGAGTTTGAAGAGCTTTTAGAAGAAGCAAAGGCACGTAACATTGAAATTATGCTCGACATTGTTGTAAATCATAGTTCTACGGAGCATAAGTGGTTTAAGGAAGCAAAGGAAGATAAAAATAGTCCATATCGTAATTACTATATTTGGCGTGATGAAAAAAATAATTGGCAATCTAAGTTTGGTGGGTCTGCTTGGAAATATGATGAGAAGACAGAGCAATATTTTTTACATCTATTTGATGAGACACAAGCTGATTTAAATTGGGAAAATAAAAAACTTCGTGAAGAAGTATATGATATGATGCGTTTTTGGCTTGATAAAGGGGTAACTGGATTCCGATTAGATGTTATTAATTTAATTTCAAAAGATCAACAGTTCTTAAATGATGACGGAAGTACGGCGACAAGCGATGGGCGTAAATATTATACAGATGGCCCGCGCGTTCATGAATATTTACAAGAGATGAACCGAAAGGTTTTTGAAGGGAAAGATGTAATTACAGTTGGAGAAATGTCATCTACGACAATTGATAATTGTATTAAATATTCAAACCCTGAGCGTAATGAATTAAGTATGACGTTTAGTTTCCATCATTTAAAAGTAGATTATCCGAATGGAGATAAGTGGACGCAAGCTGATTTTGATTTCATTAAATTAAAAGAGATTATGTCTAATTGGCAAATTGAAATGCAAAAGGGCGGAGGATGGAATGCGTTGTTCTGGTGTAATCATGACCAGCCTCGTATTGTGTCACGCTTCGGTGATGATAGAAAGTACCGAAATGAATCTGCGAAAATGTTAGCGACAGCTATGCATATGTTGCAAGGAACACCTTACATTTATCAAGGCGAAGAAATCGGTATGACGAATCCTAAATTCGAGTCCATCGAGCAATATCGCGATGTGGAATCGTTAAATATACACGATATAAAGCTAGAAGAAGGATTATCAAAAGAAGAGATTATCGGGATTTTAAAACAAAAATCTCGTGACAACTCTCGTACTCCGATGCAGTGGAATGAAAAGGTGAACAGTGGTTTTACAACAAGTACACCTTGGATTTCAGTTGCTGAGAATTATAAAGAGATTAATGTAGAAAAAGCATTAGAAGATAAAGAGTCTGTATTTTATCATTATAAAAAGTTAATAGAACTTAGAAAAACGTATGATGTAATTACAGAAGGAGAATATGCTATTTTAGATGAAAATCATGCTAAGATTTGGGCATATACTCGTACTACAGAGAGTGAAGTGCTACTTGTTATTAATAACTTCTATGGAGAAGAAATAACGTACTCTGTACCAGCTCATGTTCAATTAGATGGGATGAAGCAAGAAGTACTACTGTCGAATTATAAAGATTTCAGCAAGGATATTACAAAACTTAACTTAAGACCATATGAGGCAATTGTCTATCGATATACGAAATAAAAGGTTGTATGCCCGCGTGGCATACAACCTTTTATTTTAAGACACCGCTATACAAAATGCTTACCTCTACCTCAGGCTTAAATTTTACTTTTGCATAATCTTTATTCCAATTTTTTTTCTTCCATAAGTCAGGGTGATAAGCGATAAGATGTCTTCCAATACCGAAAGCATCACAATTTGCTTTTTGTAACTTTTTCGTTATCTTTTTAGCTTCTTTCGTAAGCTGTTTAGACAATTCTTTGTTTAGTTTGGCTCTTTCATCCATTTTGTAAAGATTATCTCTCGGAGCTTCAAGCGCTATAACTTTTAATTGAAGCTTAATGTGAGCATAAACATTTCCTTTTTTATCCGTTGTTATTTTTAAGTCTCGTTTTAACTTTCGATTGCTAATTTCCATTGTTAAATAATCAGATGTCTTCTCTGATTCATCGCTAGTAAGTTTTTGGGTTATACGGGCACTTGTTCCCATTTTTCCGGTTAATAACACGAATAAAACAGAATGTTTCAAAGGTAAATGCCCAGTTAATTTATCATTATTAAATAAAGCTAACCCGTTTGTAATTACTTCTTTTCCTTTTATTTTTATAGACGGGAGGGTGAAATCTTTCCCGGGATCTAACATTTTTGTAGCAGCTGTTTCTAAAGTTTCTTTTGGAAATACACTCATATCTTCTAAGCTTTTCACTTTTTTCTTTAGAAAATCTCCAATTAGTAAATTTCCTACTTTCTTTTTTTCGAGTATCTCGGACGTTTCACCATCTACTGCAATAAGTTTTACTAAAGCAGTTGGGTTTGTTGGGTCACGAAAGCTGACATCTAAATAGGGTAGTATACCTTTTTTTAGAATTTTGGTTCCTAGTAATTGAACACCATATTTGAAATAGCGAATATTCCCAGTCACATTTTTTTTTAGGGCATCGCTTGTATCCCTTATGTTATGCCCGGTTGCTGAATGTATTTCATTTTCGAATGAAGATTGCTCTCCGCTCGAACTTTTTACGAGCTCGATTGTTTGCTGGAGTTTATTCTCTTCCGTAATATCAGATCCAATACTATAAGCTAACCTTGCTTCCCTTAATGGTTCTTGATCCCAACAGCCAGAAAGGAGGGAACTAGTACATAATATAAAAAGTAATTTAAATCTTTTTTTGAACATACTGTTCTCCTTTCTTCTTTCTTATTACTGAATAGAGTAGAAATAAAAGAGGGAGGACAACGATGAAAATATAGGTGAACTTATCAGTGAAAGTTGCAATTACTTTTAATTCTTCAGGTGTATCTATAAATAGGGCTACACTAAAAGCAATAATACCAACGATTGGAACAGCCTTTTTATGATTAGCAAGATTGAAGATATGTCTAATTCCGATTGAAGCAGCGCAATAATAACTCGCAATAGAAGCCACAACTGTTATCATCCATATTGGAATGAATAGTAAATCAGTCCGGTCTATAATCCCGATATGCAAGGAGCGTAATAAGTAAGCAACTGGCTCTGGGATAAGTTCAATTTGTTTTGGACTAAATACGATAAAGCAAATCCAAACAGTAAAAGTATAAAAAAGAGTTACAAATCCATTAGCGATAGAAATGGCCTTCAGTTTTGCCACAGAATTCCCATTTACTTTTGGGAAAGCGATAAGAATAATTTCAAAACCATACATGGCTGTAATTGTTTCTTTGGATGCTTGAATAATATTCCACCATCCAGCCTCTGTAATGGGAAAAATATAAGAAAAATCAGCTCGGGAAAGCCCTAGGGCAATTAAAAGCGCCATAGGTAAAATGAGAATAGAGGCCATGACATAAAATCGTACCATGACTTTAAACGTATTATAAGCTACATAACAACAAGCTATTGTAAATAACATAAGAATGGCATACCACGGAGTTGCTTGTAATATCCAAACTTTAACGACATTACAAACATTCAACATAACCGTCATACCGATAAGGGTAAAATAAAAAACATAAGCAAAACCTAATAGTTTTCCAAACTTATTACCAAATAGCATACAAACACTTTCATACATATCTGCATCAGGAAATCGTTTTAAGAAAAGCCACATAAGTAAAATGATAAGTTGAATTGCAAGTCCAGCGATGAGTACAGAAATCCATCCACCACCTTTAGCAATTGGGTGAAGACGGTTAGGGAGAGAAAGTATACCAACTCCGATTTGGCATTGAATAACGAAAAAGGTAAATTGAACTAGCGAGATTTTACTTTGCGTGTTTGTCACCGTCCTCATCCTCTCTCGTTACATGTTGTCGTTGCATTTTTTTCGGTTTTGGATCATGTGGTCGTTCCCAAAATGACCAAATTGGTAGTCTTACGAAAGAATCTTTCATATCTTTAATCCGCATCGGGGCAACAGGAGAAAGATATGGTGTATGAAAAGAATGAAGCTGACATAAGTGAACGAAAGTTATAATTAGACCGAATGATATTCCAATATATCCGAATATAGCAGCAAGGAGCATTAATGGAAAACGAAGAATTCGAACTGCTGAACTCATATCGTTTGATGGAACGAGAAAAGATGAAATTGCAGTTAAAGCTACAACGATAATCATTGTGTAAGAAACAAGTCCAGCTTTTACAATTGCATCACCAATTACTAAACCACCTACAATACCGATTGTTTGTCCAACGCGGCTCGGCAAGCGAATACCAGCTTCTCGTAACAATTCAAAGATTAATTCCATTAAGAGAGCTTCAAAAATAGGAGGAAGCGGTACTTTCTCTAATGAAGCTTTAATTGTATACACAAGTTCGAGCGGCAACACATCGGGATGAAAAGCGACAGTTGCAATATAAAAAGCTGGCAAGAGAAAGGCAATTAAAAAACTTACTAAGCGAATCATTCGGATAAAAGAACCGACAATCCAGCGGTTATTATAATCATCTGGTGATTGATAAAAAGCGAATAACGTAACAGGTACGATGAGCACTGTTGGATCTCCGTCAGATAAAATAGCAACTCGTCCTTCCATTAAATTTGCTGCGACTCTATCTGGACGCTCTGTATTTAATTGCTGCGGAAATGGCGAGAAAGACGTATCCTCTATAAATTCTTGTATGTATCCTGGTGGCATAAGTGCATCCGTTTTAATCGTTTCTAATCTTCTTTTCACTTCTGTAACTAAATCGTCATTCGCTATATTTTGCATATAAGCAATTGCTACTTTCGTGTGCATTTCTTCACCAATTGTAAAATACTTAACAACTAAATTTGAACTCTTAATGAGCTTACGAATAGAGGTTAAATTAGTTGCTAGGTCCTCTACAAAACCAGTATGTGGACCGCGCACAACCCCTTCATTATCAGGCTCTGCTATATCTCTCTTTAAAGATAAAGCTGTTTCGAAAATACAAAAACTAACGACATGTTCATGAAAATATAATGATTTACCTTGTAATAAAAGTTGTATCCCATAATTTAAATTCGTTTCTTTTTTCATATTTAACGTAGAAAAAGCTTTATCTAAAGATAAATCCGACCGCGTTAATAATGGCTCAAGAGCTAATTGATGAATTAGATTTGGATCTGCTAAAGATTCAATATATATGATCGTTCCTTTTCCGTTTTGAAAAGGGACATCTAATTTTTTTATATCATCTGAGTGACAGAGCTTATTTTCAATGTAATTAATATTTTCCGGAAGTGATGGAAACATATGCTTTTTGCTATTATTTTGTTGTGAATTTTCCTGTTCAGTCATAATTTCCACCTCTATTAGAATAAAGTCACTCCTGTTAATTTTTGCTTTTTGTGAGAAATTTATGCTTGGATTATTTGGGGGAAATCTTGAAAGTTACGTTACGTCATCTTTTATACTTAAGGAAATACGGAGTAGAGGGATGGTGTATATGATTTTGAAAAATATGTGGGGATGGAAAGAAATTTTATATTTATTAGTTTTCGTATTTCTAATTGTCCCAGTAACAGTTGAATCTCTTTTTTATAACTATGCTTTAAAAATAATAGGGAACTCATTATATGCCGGAGTATTAATGGGATTTATAATGGCAGTGATATTTACTACTGTAGTTTATCTTTTTTGTATAAAAAGATATCAACTATCTTGGAAAGATATTGGAATCCGAAAGCTTTCATGGAAAGATTTTTTATGGACAGTTATAGCATTGATTACCTTAATTGTAGTTAGTGTTGCTGTATTAATGATAATGGAGAAAATGGGTATTTCTTTTGAAAATAGTAAAACGGAGACGGTCCAAAATAATAAATCAATATATTCGTTCTGTATCGCGGTAATTGGAGCAGCAGTTATATCACCAATTTATGAAGAGATTTTATATCGAGGTGTTTTTTATACATTTTTTCGTGATAGATATGGTATATGGGATGGAGTGCTTATAAGTTCTATAATATTTACCGTTGTTCATATTCCAACATATAACACATTACCAGTGAATTTTTTAAGTGGAGTAGTATTTGCGTGGTTATATGAGAAAACAAATTCTATTTTATCAGCTATAATTGCCCACGCACTATTTAATTTCATAGCAGTACTTTTAACATTTGTGTCGAATTAAGAAGATATATAGGAGGGATACATATGGAAATAGCTGTAGAACGTGTTTTTACAAAAGAGGTTTTAAAAAGAGCAGCGAGTTTGTTTCATGTAACAGTGGAAGAGAAGCCACTTGGAGATTTTGAAAATTATATTTTTAAGGCGAAGGGCGATCGTGGTGAAGATTACGTATTACGTTTAACTCACTCTTCTCATCGTTCTAAAAAGGGAGTCGAAGCTGAACTAGATTTTTTACGATATGTGGCGGAGAATGGGGCAAAGGTAGCAGGACCTCTTTATTCAACGTCTCAAAATCTTGTAGAAGAAATTAGAGCAGAGGATGAAACTTTCTTTTTCGCTTCCTTATTTACATATGCAAAAGGTGAGCAAGTAAAAGGAGAAGAATCTCCTTATTGGGGAGAGACTTACTTTGAAGCATGGGGAAAAGCGATTGGCCAACTGCATCGCATAACAATGAACTATCCTAAAACAGACTATCGTGATACGTGGGAAGAAGACGAAAGTGGGATTGTTAATGAATTAGAAGATGATCAAGTGAAAAAGATTGCAGCGGTATTAATGGATGAAATAAAGGCTCTTCCAATCGAAAGAGAAACGTTCGGCCTTATGCACGGTGATATCCATCCCGGTAATTTTCATTATGATGGTAAAGAGCTAACAATCTTTGATTTTGATGATGCGGCTTATAATTACTTTATACATGATTTAGCGATGGTTCTCTATTACTCTGTTCTATTTACACCGTGGACAGCGGAAGAGAAGACAGACTTTGCTCGTAAACAGCTACAAGTGTTACGAAAAGGCTATGAGTATGAGCACAGACTAGCGGATAGTTGGTACGAATCGTTACCGTTGTTTTTACGTCTACGTGATGTTGGTTTATACGGTACACTTCAAAAGAAGTTTAAGGGGAAAGATATGCCAGATAACTTCCGAGAATTATCAGAAGAGCTATATGAAAGAATTATAAAAAGAGAAGCAATTGTGAATATATAATACATTTTTGTGAAAACAAAGTATACAGAATAAATGTATGCTTTGTTTTTTGTAACTACTCAGCTTCCTCACGGAAGCTTTTTTAATTTTACTAGTTTCATATGCCTCTCATTTGTAAATACTG
>NZ_JAEHBI010000075.1:0-14133 GCF_016483705.1 Bacillus cereus group sp. N6 | reverse complement strand
TTGAAAATCGCACCAACAAACCTATACAACAGCCTATACAAGAATACCTAAAATGAGCGTGATTCATTTTTGGTTCATCCTTAATTGTAATCGAGCCTTTAAATTATCCACAATACAGGACATTTATGTTATCCATTTTATACCAATTAACAAAGTGATGCCAATAGTTAATATGACAAATAATGTACATTTTCCAAAAAAAGCAATTAAAAATAGTAAATTTTACAAATAAAATGGTTTTCGCCATCATCAGTTGTAAAAAGCATTATATAATAGCTTCAATGAAATGGGCGTGGGACATATTCAACAACAAATATTATTTATAAGGGGGTTTAATATGAGTCGTTACTCATACGAAGAACAAGAAACGATTCTTGTATTTAACAATAGTACAAAGGATTGGACCGTTTATTCATGCGTACCGAAACACATTAGAAAACTAGCTGACTTATGTGAATTGCAAACGATAGAAGAAGAGAACGGGCAACCAATAGCGGTTAAAGGTTTATTAAAAGAAAAACAGGTATCAATGAAGAATTTGCGCGTTTTATCGGATGAACAAAAGAGACTGGCAGCGGAACGCCTTGCAAAGTCGAGAGAAGCGAAAAAACAGAGCGAAAATGTACTTCATTAAAATGGATTGAAATATTAGGAGTTGTGGGAATGGAACTAACTATATTTGATAAATTCAGCATTAATACATATAGCGATGAGGAAAATTTATATACAAATTGTATTGAGATTGAACAAATTGGTTCAACAGAAACTTTTATGATTCATGAGGGCGATGACACCGACACATTTGAATATAATGGAATTCCTTATTTCTTTAGAAAACTGGAATCATTCGATTTTCTTGAAGATGATACAAACGAAGGTGTTTTCGTAAGGGCAATAATTAGAAAAGGAAGACACGTCTTTTTGGATGATTACAAACTATGTAAAAACGGCGATTTTATTGTATGTGGTAGTTTCATGATAGTTGATGAAGACGGACAGACGAAGTTCGGAAAAGATATAGATAAGATTATAGATAAGTATAAAACAAGGGAACCAATAGAACGTTTTAAGGGAATAGATGGGGGAATGATAGATATGAACCTTTTCAAGAATATGATTGATATGTACATTCCGGAAAAAGGATGCCCGAAAGAAGATGCATTTGTAGTGGTGGAGCATATTTGGAAGGGTGAAATGTATTTAATTTGGGACGGTAGAAAGATGGATGATAACAAGGAATTGAATGATGTTATCGTAAGTGAAAACATTGAAAGCAAAACAATTACAATTAAAGTTATGTATACGGAAAATGGACAAGAATGCACGAAAGAATTTGTATTATCGAAGGATAAAACGGTATGCGAAGTAGTGGGAGAAAAGCTGATCCTTTTAGAACCATCAAACAAAAAGTAAGGGGTGGAGAAATCCACCCTTTTTGCAATAGATGAAAATAGGTATACAAATGGAAAAACAAAAAATTTTCAATACACGAAAGCAGGTGTGCATATGAAAAATATTATAGAAACAGTATAGCAAAGTTAATTACGCATATAAACAATAGGATTTAATAGCTTGGAGGTTTCTATATGAGTCAAGAAAACGGGTTTTCAATTATACCGAATGTATTTACATTTGATGAACGTATTGGAAGAAATGAATTTATTATATATGGGTTATTACGAACGTATATGAACAACGAAACAAGGGATTGTTTCCCATCAATACAAACACTTTGCAATCATTCCGGAATATCACGTAATACAGTTAAAAAGACAATAGATAACTTAATAGAATATGGGTATGTTACAAGGGAATTTAGAAAAACAGATACCAATCATAATAAGTCAAATTTATATTATGTTGTTAAAGTTGGCTATGAGACAGAAGTGGAAAATGGGGGGTCAATGGTTGACCGGGGTAGGTCAATGGTTGAGGGGGGTAGGTCAATGGTTGACCCCGAACTATACGAACTTAACAAGACTTACTTAAACAAGACTAAGTTAAAGACTATGTCATTTTCGCCAAAAAACAGCGAAAAAGACGTTCTTCATAAAACACCTATTCAAGTTAATAATGCACTTGAAGAAATAGGACAGGAGCATAAACAACCAAGTCATATACCAACAGAAGGAATAACGCTTGATGGTGGACATGCACATACGAAAGATAGTGACGTTTTGCAAAAGGTAGCAAAGGGACAGCAAGAACCAATGCAGCAGGAAGAACCATATAATATAGAGTTAACAGCGGAAGAGATGGAAAAACTATATGGTATGCCATTCTAATAAACAGTATATACAGGGGATACATTCAATTATGAGTGTATCCCTTTTTTATATTGGTGAATGGTTCATATGAATCTATCTCATGAGATATATACACCACATTATTTTTAAGGCATCTAATAGGCAATATAAGGAACATTACACACCACTTATGCAAATGTATTAGAGAAGTATTTCATGTTGTTAAAGTCTGTAATTAATCACGGTAATTCAGCTTAGAATTGATTCTAGTAAATAGGTCGTATGTATATAGCAATGTAAAAGGTGTCTAACAGGCCCGTACAGATTAGATACATCAATCTAATATAAATATACTACAACGATAGTTAATGCGCGTTACAAAGCAAACTGGAACGTTTGAGAGTATATTAGATTAGTATTGTTGTTGTGATGGTGGTACAATAGCAATGCAGATAACAATATATGGAAGGTGTGATATAGGTGTGGACATAAAAGGAATGTTGGTTGATATAGAAACAATGAACAATATCAAGGGTGACATACCTGTATGGATGATTGCTAAAGCATTAGGGATTCATGAGAACACAGTGTACAGATATATAAGGAGCGAGGACAAGGACAAGAAGCGCCTTGTACTTAATGCAATAGAACATATCAAAGAAGAGTTAAGACATAGTTAAGTCAGTAAGTTATATCAATGTAAAGGCAGCGGGTTAAGTCATGGAAGTTTATACAAATGTTTTGTTCATCGCTTTAATAGTTTGCATTGGAATGTTTGGAGTTAAAGCTATGAAGATTGAAAGACATAACAATAAGTTAAAGCAAGACACAACGATAAGTTAAAACAATATATAACAAGAAGTTAAAGCGAGTTATAAAAGAAAAAATAAATTTTATGGATCTGGATTCTAGAAATGAATTTTAAAAGTAATTTATATACCCCCCGGGGTGAAAATGAAACAAAGTTTGTTGGGGGGTGGGAAACGTGGGGGGCAAATGTTTCTTTTTATTTTTTGAAATTGTTCATGGAACAAACAAAAACATGCATTTCCATTGTTTACCAAACGTTATTTAAAAATAGATTTTTTTAGGAAAAATGGCGAAAAGTTGCCGATAAGCAAAATAGAATCCGTTTGTTTCTGAAAGAAGGTGAAAAGATGGATTTAAAACAACAAGCATTTGAAATGTACCGAAATGGCGAAACTATTAAATCAATTTCGGAACAATTGGATGTGAAAGAGTCCACTTTATATACATGGAAAAGCCGTTTTTTCGATGATATGGAAGCAGAAGCCAACTATAACGAACTTTACAACGAAATCCTTTCGAAGCTTGCAGAAAGAGGACTTGCAAAGGACAAAGTTTACTTGAACATGGCGAATAACTTCATGGAATTGGAGAACGTCAAAAATATGCTGATTGCCGATATAAAAACGCGGGGCGTAACCGTGGAAGGGGCAACGGCTCTTAAAAAGAATGACAGCATTTCAGAACTTAATAAAACAGTTACATCAATGGTTTCACTCATTAAATTTATGAAAATTGATATTGAGATAGAAAGTGAAATTGCTGATTTATAAATAAATGGCGAAACATAACGAGCCGTAAAAATCCGCGTAAAAGTTTGGTGAATATATTGGCGAAGACTTGCAACATTGTAGCGGGTCCAGTCGATTCATAGGGAAGATTTCGAGCGACGACAGTTGCATTCACATAGATAGAAATTAAGTTCTCCGTAGCGAAGACACGGAACGGCTTAAAATATCACGTACCGAATTGGAAGGAGGTGAAGTGATATGACGTAAATGCATCAAGCAATCCTTTCAAATAAAAAATAAAAACATATAAAGAAAGAAGGTTTTTTCATGGCATTACAAGATAACGAAACAAAAGCATTTAACCAAAAGAAATTAGCAAAAGTTTTAGCAAATGGATCAGAAAAAGAAGTAAATGAAGCAATGGTGGAATTTGCTAATAACATTCAACAACAAATTATTCAAAATGCTACACATGACCACACGGTTCTTACATCACGTGGCGGGCATACATTAACAAGCCAAGAAACAAAATTCTATAATGCAGTAATTAACAAGGGTAGCTTTGCAGGTGTTGAAGAATTAGTCCCGGCTACAATCGTTGAACGTGTATTTGAAGATTTACAACAACAACACGAATTACTAAACGAAATTGAATTTGTTAATGTGAATGGTCTTTCAGAATGGATTGTTAAAAAAGACGGCGTGAACCCAGCGTTTTGGGGCAAGTTATGTTCTGAAATTCAAGAGAAAATGGACAACGGATTTGAAACAATTAACGTTAACCAATTAAAACTATCCGCTTTCCTTCCTGTATGTAACGCTATGCTTGACCTTGGTCCAATGTGGCTTGACCGTTATGTTCGAACTGTATTAGTGGAAGCACTAGCAATTGCATTAGAAGAAGCAATTATTGCGGGTACGGGCGTTAATGAAGCTAAAAAAGAATACTATCCAATCGGAATGCTTAAAGAAATTGACCCAGAAACGGGCGTTATTAAAGATAAAGCAAAAGAACCATTAAAAACGCTAACACCGGAAGCATTAGGCGAAATCATGGCGAAACTTTCAGTTCTTAAAGACGACAAAGGCAATACATATACACGTACACCGCAAAATGTATTGCTTATCGTTAACCCATTAGACTACTGGAAGAAAGTTTTCCCATCAACTACATTCTTAAATGCACAAGGTGCTTATATGCAAAATGTGTTACCTATTCCGGCTAAAGTAATTCAAAGTAATGCAGTTCCACAAAATACGATGATTGTCGGAATGGCGAAAAATTACTTTATGGGATTAGGCGGGGCGCAACGCATTGACGTATACGACCAAACACGTGCTATTGAGGATGAAACTTTATACATTGCAAAAATGTATGCAAATGGACGTCCGAAGGACAACCAATCATTCTTAGTGTTTGATATTACGGATTTAAAACCAACTAATCCTTGGTGTTGCGATAATACACCCACAACAGCCCGCTAACGTAGAAGTTTATGACCCAAAGCCCGATGGGAATAAACAAATTACGCTAAATGCGGGAACGAGTGGAACATTTAAAGCTAGAGTGTTGCCAAGCGGAGCGCCACAAGGTGTTGAGTTTTCAGTAGGTAACGAAGCAGAACGAGAATTTTTAACCGTTACTGAAGATGGGAAATACCAAGCGCTTAAAGTTGGTGGTGCATCGCTTACGGTAATTTCTAAAGAAGACCATGATGTTCAAGAATATTATTGGGTAAAAGTTGAAGCAGCGGGAGAAGAACCGAAGCCGAAAACACGTAAAACAAGAAATAAAAAGGAGTCTTGATTAATTTCAAGGCTTCTTTTTTTGTGCATGAAAAAAGACACCGGTGACAGTCCGGTGTCTTAGAACGAAGTTAACCTATCAAATAAAAGATTTAGAAACGCAGTAAATAAACAACTTGGTAAATTCATTATAATGCATTTATTTCCATATCCACAATATATGACTTTTCCAAACATGAAAAAATGCCCGGTTATTACACCGGACATTGGACAACGGTAACACATAAAAGAATATAAAAATGTGTTTGCGTTCACTTAATCAATTTTGATAGTTTTACGATTTAAGCAATATACCATTTGGTATATATTAATGTATCCTCTATCGACAAAGAGGGTCCATCATAAATTTTTTTGTTAGGAAAGAGCCTAACACTCATTGGAAAAAGGCAAATTAATTATATCACATAAATAAAAAACACCTACAAAAGTAAGTGCATTTACAAATGAGCGATGTCATTTTAACCATTTTACAAGAAATAATATACCACGCTTACGCATAGTAGACAAAACGAAAGGGAACCCCGTGTAATAGATTCCCCATTCATTCAATCAGCAAGACAAACCCACCGATCCATTTATATACAAAGTTTAACACAAATAAAAGAACCAAGCCTTATTGACTTGATTCTTTCGTTTCCTAACCTAATGAAAGCACTTTTTGCTTTTGCTTGAAGTTAAAACATACATTGATAGTGAACGTAAGCTATCGACCCGGACCCGTTCATAAATAAAAATAGAAACATGCTTATACTTGATAACTAAAGAATAAAGCGCCAAAAACTTCATATATGTGGACATGCCTTTTATTGACACGTACCACAAAAGTAATCCAAAAAAAAACATTGTAAGAAATTAATAAAACATAATGTTTTTTAGAATTCTATTATACCATGTTCACCAAACGATAAAAATAACGTGCCGTTGTAGTAAGATGGATTTTAATTTGAGTTTATATATATACCTTTCAAGAAGTCCCGATGTTGTGAGAATTTGGGCTTTTTTTATGTCTTGATACTGGAATGTGACGCAAATAATGCCACATTTATAAATCAGATCCATTGAAGATTTTTTATTTAATTGACATTTTAAGTTCATTTTATGTATATTTGTTTCTTAAAAGGTATATAATTTGTTTGTTAGGTTCAAAAACGAATGTATATGAACTTAAGGAGGGGTTTTTATGCCCGCTATAGAAGGGATTAAAAAATTACCTGTAAGTGTTGATATGCAAAGCGCTGTAGGTTTATTTAGTAAATTGTCTAATATTTCTAGTGAAATCGGAAGACTTGATGAGAAATTTAAACGTTCAATCTTGCAAAGTAATTTTGTTAATACATTAGCATTAAATGAGTCTGTTCAATCTACAAGGATTGAAGGAACACAAGTAACTTTTACTGATATGGTAGAGCAGACACACAAAACAGAACATAGTTGGGAACAATTAGAAGTGTTGAATTATCAAAAGGCGCTTTCAGTTGGTCAAGAAAGAATGCGCAATGGTTACCCAATTTCAACAAGATTAATTTTAGAACTTCATGAAATATTAATGGATGGAAATGCAAGAGGAACAAATGTTGCTTGTGGTCAGTTTAGAAAAGTTCCTAATTGGATTGGTCCTACTAAGAGACGTGAAGACGCGGTATATATTCCAATAGATGCTAATGAAATAGAAGACTACTTAAGAAATTGGGAGACTTTCGCAAATGGTCACCCATATGATGAAAAAATGGATACTTCCCATTTGAATGATAGTGAACATATTATTGATGAGAATGACCATCCATTATTGAAAGTAGCTATATTACATGCACAATTTGAATCAATCCACCCATTTTTGGATGGTAACGGGCGTTTAGGAAGAATTATTATTGCGTTATATATGATGCAGTCTAAACAGTTATCAAGCCCTATTTTCTTTGTAAGTGAAGAACTAGAAAAACAAAAGTCTAGATATTATCATTTATTGAATGAAACACGCGGGAAGAATCCGAAATGGTCAAACTGGTTGAATTTCTTTTTAGATGCTTCTAAACGAATGGCTGATAAATTGAATATCTTATTTGACGAAGCAGAGAATCTTGCATTATCGGGAATGAAAAAATGTGAAACAGATACAGAAAAAAGAGTATACTTAATGACATTTAGGTCACCTAATATTACAGCGGTACAGGTAGCGGAAGACTTTAAAATAGCACCAACTACAGCGAGAAGAATTCTAAATAATTTAGCAGATAAAGGGCTTTTATTTAAAAACCCTACACAAAAAAGAAACATTGAATACTTCAATTACGAAATTTTAGACATAGTTAGACGTTAAATAGTTATCAATCAAGGGGGATACTTTTGTATCTCCTTTTTTGCGTCTTGATATAGAAAAGTGCCGTGAATAGTACCGTATTTAAGAACGAAAAATTCCTGATCCATTGGAAGTTTTTTATATGTATTCAAACTTAGTTGTAGTTTAGTTGTAGTGAACTTGAAAAGGAAGAAAGTTTATTGTTTGTTGAATTGGAATGACTTGCAAATATAATAAAGGAGATTACAATTGTAAACAGAAAATAAACAAGTGAGTTTGTATAAATGACAAAATGAGGTGTAAGCATAATATGTTAGTTAAAGAAGTATATGACAAGCTGAAAGAAATAGGTTTGAATAATGTGGTAATGGAATTGAATGTGAGTGATAAAGGATTTCGTACAGGGTTAAAACAAGTTGGTATTGCTTACGATAATAGTGAAAAAGAATATAAAATCATGGACAACGATGCATATAGTTCAAATGCCGATGAATCAATTTTTTCCTTTGTATCACCAAAAGGAACAAGAAAAAACAAAGCAGAAACCGAGCAGCCGAAAAAGAAAAGCCCGGAAATCAAGAATGGACCAAGTGACAAGAGCGACAAGAAAACGGACAATGAATTCACGGATACAGAAATAAATCAGATAAAATCCTTATTAAAAGTGGCAATAGAGAAGCAAGAACAGGAAAAGAGCATTTTTGAATTGGCTATGAATGTTGACTATAAAGGGGATAAGTTACGTAAAACAGCATTTCTAAATAAGGATGTAGGGGAAAAGCTTGAAGAGGTTAGCAAAAAAACGCGATTAGATAAAAGTACGATAGTAGAGGTTTCTTTAAAAATTTTATTTGATAAATTCGATTTGTAAAGGCGTTCTGTATGGATCGCTTTTTATTTTTTCTTTTCGGTGTCCACTTTTAAACGGTGGAGGTCTATACATGGCGTTCGTCAATGGTAAGCGGAACGTAGTGAGCATTAAGGAATTGACGAACTAACAAGACCAAAACCCTCTTGTTCTTTCCCAAACAACACGTTTGGGGAATGCCTACCGGCGAGGGAGTCCCCTTTGGAAAAGGGGGTTGGGGGATTCGATAGGTTTTTTAATTGATTGCTAAATTTGTAGACAAACATTGGTATTGTTGTTATCATGTTTTTATGTATTGCACTTTAGTTTTAGGAGGTAAATTATATGCCAGTAATTATGAAATCTAGCGATGTTAGGGTTCAGAAAACATTCAGATTGAAACAAGAAACAATGGACTCTATTGAAAAGTTACGTGAAAAAGAGGGTTTAAGCCAAGGTAAAATATTAGATATGGCTATCCAATTGTTGATGAAAGAAAAACAAAAAGAGTTGGTTTGATGTATTGTTTAGAAGAAAGAGTGAAACGAGTTTCTTCTATTACTTGATATATTAGAAACATCTCGGCTCACGCGGGTGTTTTTCAAAATAAAGAATGTAGTAATATCAAGGGTTGAACCCACTTTTTCATTGATGTTTCTAATGTTTTCTTTTAACTGTTAAAAGGAACGTGCTACATGATAGAAAGAAGGTAAGGCATGGAGTGACAGAATTACACGATTCATTGAAAGATATAACTGTCAAAAAAGAATTGTTTGATAGTGTTATTAAAAACATCGAATACAACAGAATTATGATTTATCATTATGGAAAATTGCATGAAGAGACAAAAGAAGAAAAGATGTTTCATAAAAAAGATAGAATGCAAGATTGCAATTCTTTATGGATATTAGATAAATATGAACAAGCAAAGGTAATGGATTTTAAGAAGACGAATCTTTGTAAAGATAAGTTTTGTAGTAACTGTAAAAAATTAAAACAGGCTTCTCGAATGGGTAAATTCGTCCCATTATTACAACCATATGCAGAAAATATGTACCAACTAACTTTGACAGTGCCAAATGTTAAAGGAGAACAATTAGAAGAAACGATAAACAGGTTATTCAAAAGTTTTGCGACGTTGATAGAATATCTCAAATGCAAAAAGTTGATAAAAGATATAGATTTTAAGCGTTGGAAATATCAAGGAGCAATAAGAAGTTTAGAGGTTACATATAAGAAAGTGAAAAAAGGTCGAGGTTTTACATATGAATATCATCCACATTTACATGCTTTGATTGTATTTGAAGGTGAAATTGGAGAAAGAATATATGAGAATGAGTATTCAAAAGACTATTTAGGAAAAAGAGCCGTTCGGAAATTCAGCAAAGAAGAAATCTTGATCCAAAAGATTTGGAGATTGTTGAACGAAGGTAAAAAAGTAACATTGAAAGCAATTGAAAGTTTGGATAGGGGATATAGTTGCCAGTTAGACAAGTTCAAACCAGAAGACTTCATTGAGTTGTTTAAATATATGACAAAAACAACATCTGAAAATGATGAAATGATGGATTATAAGCAATTCAAAACATTGTACTATTCTTTGCTAAATAAAAGACAAATTCAAGGGTACGGGGTATTTTTCAATATTAAAGATGATGATGAAATAAGTTTAGAAGAAGTTAACAAACTTTATGATGAACGCCTTGAAGAAATGAGAGAAAAAGAAAATCCCGTAGAGACAGCAGAGTCCCCACAGGATTTAAGAAAGAATAAAGAATACATTGTGATAAGCCGAAATCAGCTATATCAAGAACTTAAAAAAATAAAAAACAAAAAGTAAAAATATTTGTTTAACACACGAATTAAACAATATTTTTAAAATAATGATGCATTATTTAGCGCCAACTAAATGAATGCTATTAAAAAGAATTCTTTCGCAAAAATTCTATTACAAACAAATTAACTACAAAAAATCGTATCACATAGTAATACGAAAAACAATAAAAATCAGTACACATTTGTATACAGATATTTAAAAAATATACATATATAATTGATAATTTTAGATAGATATATAAGTAAAAAGACACATTACAGAATGGACATTTCCTTTTTGGATGTGTCTTTTTTTATTTGATTAAATCCCATGTAGTACATGAAATTATAAATTTATTTAAGGGGAAAACGTTGATATAACAGCATTTATAAACAAATTGTAAAAACAAAAAATAATACTAGTAAAATTTATTGACTAGTAAAGGAGAATATAGTATTATGAAGTAGTACCAAGTGATGAACGAAATCAATCGAATGATTCCCATGAATGGACACAGAAATAAATGGGTGGTACAACCTTCTAAAATAGGAGGTGAGGGTTTTGGAAAATAAGTTTTATGAACATGACGGTTTATCAAGTCATTCACTATTACTTTTATACGCGATTTATTACAAAGGCGGAAAGTTAGAGGTTTCACTTTCTGATTTGATGAAAATTCTAAAAATGAGCCGTCCGACAGTAACGAAAGCTATAAAAGAAGCAGAGGAAAACAGATTTATAGATGTTGAAAGGTTTCCTAATAGCAGACAACCAAGCATTTACCGTTTGAAGAAGTAAAAAAACTAACAAGCCGACCAAAGCAAACAGGAGAGAAAGAAAATGAGAGAAATTTTAGATACGCTAATCCAGTTAGATGAAAAAAAGCAAGCATTCGGACATGTTTCATGCTTTGATGTACCTGAAGAATATGAGCAAATGGAGATTTTATATTCAGAATCAATTGATGCTTGCAAAGAAGCAGCAGGGGTTCACGGGCATGATTTATATAAAGTCCTTAAAACAATAGCATCTGAAATATCACGAGGTAACATTAATGAAGATTGTGAAGTTATTTTTTATACGTTTGATGATTTTGTTGATAATCTTGTTGAAGGATATGAAGAGGACGCACGTAAATTGTTTGACGAGTTATTCTATTTTATGAATAGTGATACACGAATCAGTTACATAGATGCTAACTATCTAACAAATTCACCTAACATTTTCGCTTCCAAATTCTTACATGTAATTTGTGAGGTTGTAGAATGATGAATAAAAATAACAACATGAAGAAATTTAACATTAAAAAATTAGTAATTGGAGGAATGCTTGCGGGTTCCCTAGCATTCTCCGGTTATATGATTCATATGAATGATAAGTTAACAAACGAATGTAACGAGTTAATAGACGAAGTGGACCAATTAAAGCAGACAGAGGGCGGAACATCCGCGACAAAATGGGATAAGACAGCAATTAATGAAGTTTTGGATCGTGCGGAAAAGATTGTAAATGATACGAAAAGAAACGGATTCAATGAGTTACAAACAGCCGTAACATTAATGGAGTTAAAAGAAGAGTTTAATAATGTAAAAGATTTACAATTACCGAGAGAGTATGAAAATTACATATTTAGGGTTTATAGCACAACTGATTTAATGTATACCGTTTTCAATGATTCTTATATGGATGACGAAACGAAGAATATAACAATTGAATTAGTAGAGAAAAGCATAAAAAATGCGAAAGAAGTAGCGGATAAATATGAAGAATAAACAAAATAAAAAAACGTCCCAAGCCGACCAAAGCCAAACGGGACATTTTGAGAGGAAACATAAAAATGAATAATAAATTATCCAGAATTACGTTTAACCTTATTTCTATTCTACTATTTGGAATCATTGTTTTCAAATCAAACTTTGATTTAACAAGTATAGCGATAATTCCGATCATGTTTTTATCAAGTTTTGCGGGTTCTATGCTTGCAGAACAAGAAGTGTAATTAAAAAATTAACAATATGTATATTACACAACATGAAGGAGCGGCAAGAATGCAAGAATTAATAATAGATGCAAAGGTTTTAAGCGATGTATTAAGAGCATCAAATGATGTCCTTATAAGCCTTGAAAATTACCGTGATGAGTTCGCTTTAATAGAAGGCGATGAAGTAGGAGAAAAGCGACTTGCAAGAATAGAAGAGTCTATTGTACATACAGGTCTTCAAATAAGGGGTTTAGTTATTGAGTTATGCAATAGAGTTGATGAAATACATAATAAATTAGGTTTAGGAGAATAAGAGCATGGAAAAGACAACAGTATTAAATGGATTATTTGAAGTAATACAACATAACGGAAATGTTTTAGCTAAAAGACAAGACGGATCGTTATATGTCATTCATTTAGGCGGTGACATTATAGAGTTTGATATAAAAGTAGTTTTGACGTCTGTAATTGTTAAAGTACGTTATGAATATAAGATATACGGTGAAAAATATCATGAGTCGCTTTATAGATTACATAGTAATGGAACCATTAGCAGAAGTTATTTAGACGACCAAACGGCATTTATTGGCGTAAATAGCGTTCAAGACCAATTGAATGGCGCTGAAGACTATGATTATTATAGATTTTAAAAACAACTAAGAATAAAGGAGCAAACAACAGTGAATAAAATCAGCTTATTAATTGCAGGTTCACTAGTTTTAGGATTAGGCGCTTGTAGTACAGAAGAGAAAGAAAAAGAAACGAAACAAGAAGAACAACGCAAACAGGAAGAAGCCAAGAAAGAAGAACAAGCGAAGAAAGAAGCAGAGGAAAAAGCAAAGCAGGAAGAACAACAACGCCAGGAAGCAGAAACGGAAGCGCAACGACAGGCGGAAGAGAAAGAGAAGCAAGAACAAGAAGCGAGGGAAGAACAACAACGTCAAGAAGTAGAGAAACAAAGACAAGCGGAAGCGAGAGCAGAGCAACAACGCCAAGAACAAGAACAAGCCCGCAAACAACAAGAAGCACAAGTGCAAAAGAAACGTGAAGTGAAGCAACAGAAGGAAGAAGAACCCGAAATTTGCGGTTCACCAGAAGTTGGAATAACATGCGAGCATCTTCAAAAAGAATGGGAAAATGAACAAAAGATAGAGCAAGAATTAAAACAAAAACAAGCAGAACAAAAGGAAGTAGAAGAAAGACTTGATAGGGCAGCAGCGGCACACCGTGACAGATGGGAAAAGCGAATGCAGGAAGAACAAGAAGAATATGAACGACAAGAACAGTTAAACAAATAGATTAGACACTCTATTTTTGATTCTAAGAGATTTTAATAGTTTAAAAGGTAAATACATATAAATAATAAAATAGAAACGTCAGACAAAGCAAAAGACCGTTCAAATGAATGAATGGTCTTTTTTGTTTGTTTGGATACTTCTTGAAATAAAAAAGAAAAAGCCGTCCCATATGGATCAGCTTTCCCCACCGACAAATTAACTTAGCAAGCAACCTTTGATATATACACTTTGAAAATCGCACCAACAAACCTATACAACAGCCTATACAAGAATACCTAAAATGAGCGTGATTCATTTTTGGTTCA
>NZ_JAEHBI010000074.1:0-14367 GCF_016483705.1 Bacillus cereus group sp. N6 | reverse complement strand
CTAAAAAAGAACGTATGTACGAATCGGAGGCTGCATAATTGAAATTATCTGTGTCTATTTTATTGACTTAATATCAATAAGTCCTTGACTACAATCATAATCATATTGTTCGTTTTCTTTATTGTTAGCACTGTTTGACGCAATTTGCTGTTTCTTTTGAATGACATCCATATCAACTTCTGCAACAAAAATCCCACGTTTCGGTTTGCTTTCTACATACCCTTCAGCTAGTAATTGTTGATAAGCGGATTCCACTGTAATACGGCTCACATTAAGTTGTACTGCTAAATTTCTGTGAGAAGGAAGGCGTGTACCGGCACATAGTGATCTATGAGAGATTTCTCGTTTCATATATTCATAAATTTGTAAGTAAAGGGGTATTTTACTTTGTAATACTAATGGGATAGTCAGATCCATTCGTAGACGCTCCTTTTCATACTGGCCTTATAAAAAAAGATAAAACTGTCACTTAAGCTAAGGGCAGTGGCTTTCTATAATGATGATATAACATTTAGAAAATTTTATAAATAGTAAGGGGAGAATCAAAATGAATATTAGAGAAGTAGTAACAGAAGCGGATTTACATGATGTATTTCCCGTATTACAGCAGTTACGAACGAAACTTTCAAGAGAAGAAGCAAGTTCTTTGTTTCAAAAAATGAAAGAAGAGAATTATAAACTATTTTCGCTACGTAATGAAGAAGATGAAGCAGTTAGTCTAGCCGGTGTAGCGATTTGTACGAATTTTTATAATGAGAAACATGTTTTCGTATATGACCTTGTAACAGCAGAAGCACATCGTTCAAAAGGGTATGGGAATGTATTACTCTCCTATATAGAGAACTGGGGAAAAGAAAACGAATGTGAGTCCATCGTTCTTACATCAGCGTTTCCTAGATTAGACGCTCACCGCTTTTATGAAAGAGAAGGTTATGATAAGGTAAGTTTTTCTTTTTATAAAGAATTATAAAGAAGGATAGGTTCTATATGACATAATATATAGAACCTATTTCATTTAGAAAGGTTTATAATTTAAGTTGTTGAATTGTTTTTTTGTAAATAATACAGAGAATGATTGGAGCGCTTACACTTGGAAAAAATAAAGAAACTATCAATCCCTAATGATGTTAGAGTAATCGTAATATCTGATATTCATGGAGAAGTACTTCTTTTAAAAGAAGTACTACAGAAAGTTAACTTTAAAGATGAAGATTATTTAATTATTAATGGTGATCTTTGTGAGAAAGGAAGAGACAGCATCTGCGTCGTAAACTACGTTATGAATCTTGTAAAGAACAATTCAAATGTTCACGTTGTTGAAGGGAATTGTGAAGTTTTAGTTGATGCGCTTTTAAATGAAAATCCTGGTCTTATCAATTATTTATGTACGAGAAAGCATTCGATTTTTAATGAATGGTTAGAGTGTGTGCATTTCTCTATTCATGAAGGTACGCCTATTCAAAAAGTAAGGGAAGTATTAATGAGCCATTTTTCAAAAGAAATAAAGTGGCTGACAGAATTGCCAACAGCGCTTGAAACAGAAGATTATATTTTTGTACATGCTGGCCTTGAAGATAGAGAAGATTGGAAAGAGACAGAACGAAAAAATGCGATAGCAATGCCGGAGTTTTTCAATAAATCACATAGAGCACATAAATATGTAGTTGTCGGTCATTGGCCTGTTGTAAACTATTCAGACAAAGCACCGTCTAATAATCCAGTTATTGATAAGGAGAAAAAGATTATTGCGATGGATGGGGGAAATGCGATTAAAGAGGCAGGGCAATTAAACGCATTTATCATTCAAAGGAAACCAGCAGGTGATATGTTTTCTTATACATATGTAGACTATTTTCCAGAGTTTGAAGTGATAGCAGATTTTAATGCGAATTCAGAAATGCAGGGCGGGGTAACATATCCATATTATTACATAGAGCCGATGGAGAAGGTGCAAGAATACACAATATGCAAGCAAAAGGAAACGAATACATTACTTTATGTGAAAAATGAATATATTAGGCAGCTTGAGTCAGGTGATTACACAGTGAAAACCGATATTTCTTGTGCACAAATATGTGTAAGGAAAGGGGACATTGTTTCTCTCATTGATGGAAGCTGTTCAGGATATGATTTAGTGAAAAGAGATGGAATAGAAGGCTGGATAGAGAAAGGAATTTTAGTTGAGATAGAAAAAATGAAAAAGAAAACGTTTAGCTGAAATAGGAGGTATAGAACCTCCTATTTTTTTATTACCTTTTTAAATGAGTAGATTGCTTGCTGTCTTTCATAAGTAAGTAAATCGTACTCGGTAAAATGGCAAGCGTCATTCCTAAAATAATTGCGATTATAGCATAACCTCTATACGGAACAGGAACGATAAATGGAAGCCCGGCTAGGAAAATACCTGCTATTATCATTGAAATACTACAAATATTTGAAGCTCTTTTTTCAAGATGTTTATCATTCCATTCCAATGAAACCGTTGATTTACTCGTATCGATTTTGGAACTGAAATAGCCTATTAATATAAATAAAAGCCCTAATGCTAAAAATATGAAATGATCAAGAGGAAGAGTGAAGCCAAGAGCGATGAGAGCAATGACAATATCGACAAAAAATAAAAATAGTAAAATTGTGTTGCCAATCCAAAGGAGAAATTTCTGGTTACTCGCTGCTTTAGATAAAGCTAAAAATAAAAAGAATAAGAAGGTACATATAATTATATTTACGATAACAAAAGTGCTTTTATCCATTGTTGATGTAGGCGTTCCATTGAAGTCCCATTTCGTAACAATACGTAATGGTAAGAAGAAATAGAGAATAATATTTGTTGTAATAATAGTGAGAAATAAAGCAATACTAAATCGATTATTCATTGAATCACCAGCTCTCCACATGAATAATTGGTATCTTATAACAAAATTATACAATATAATAAACGATATTTGTTTTGATTTTTCTGAAAAAACATTATAATTATATATGAAATAAAGAGGAGTGTAGGAGGAAATTATGCAAAACGTAAGAGTAAAAGGGGATAAAGTTACAATTCGTGCAATTGAAGAATCAGATATAAAAACATTATGGGATCTCGTATTTAAAGAAGAAAATCCAGAATGGAAAAAATGGGATGCACCGTATTTTCCGTTTTCAATGCAAGAATACTCGTCTTATAAAGAGAAGATGAAAACTCGTTTAAAAGAGGAACCTCTATCCAATTTAATTATAGAAAATAACGGTCAAATTATAGGGACAATCGGGTTTTATTGGGAATATAAACCGACGCGTTGGTTAGAGATAGGGCTTGTTATTTATAATCCAAATTACTGGAATGGTGGTTATGGTACAGAGGCGTTAACGTTATATCGAGATTTACTATTTGAAAAGATGGAGATTGGCAGAGTAGGAATCACGACTTGGTCTGGCAATGAACGAATGATGAAAGTAGCGGAGAAAATAGGAATGAGCTTAGAAGGTAGGATGCGAAAATGTCGTTATTATAACGGGACGTACTATGATTCTATTCGAATGGGAATGATTCGTGAAGAATGGGAAGCGTTATATGTAACGAAGGGGTGAGAAAGTATGTACGCTATTATTGCTACATTTGATCGTGTGTTTACTAATAAAATTATAGAATTACAAAATGAAATAACAAATATCATTGGCACAAATCAATTAGCCGGAGTAGAACCTCATATTACATTAGCTGATTACAATGAGGTAGATGTTAACTTATATACTAAGAAATTAGAGGAGTTTGTAGCTGTTCAAGAAAATATGGCTGCAATAAATTTTCCTTCTGTTGGAGTTTTTCCTACTAATGGAACGATCTTTTTAGCACCGACCATTACAGATGAATTGTTAAAACTTCATCATTCTTATCATGATAATTTTAAAACTTTTCATGATAATTTAAATTCATATTATGTACCAGGAAAATGGGTTCCGCATTGCACGATTGCAAATAAGTTACATGCAAATCAGTTTTTAAGTGTAATGGAATATATATATGAAAAATTTGATTATGCAACAGCTTCAATTGAGAAATTAAAATTAATTAAAGTGAATTATGAAAATGGTTCTGCCATTTCTTCTAGTATATTAGCAGAATATAAGTTAAAGAGAATGGAGACAACGAGATGACATATGTAATTAGAGAAATGAAGCAAGAAGATATTCACGCTGTACAATCCGTAGCGAAAATAGCTTGGCATGATACATACGAAAGCATTATTCCGAGAGAGATTCAAGACAGATTTTTAGACGAGGCCTATTCTGATGAAAAAATGAAATATCGTCTTGAAAATACACATTTATTCGTTGCGGAAGAAGAGGGAGAAGTAATTGGCTTTGCGAATTTTTCACCTGTTAGATTGCAAAACGAAGCAGAATTAGGAGCGATTTATTTGTTACCAGATCAGCAAGGGAAAGGGGTAGGAAGTGCTTTATTACAAAAAGGGTTAACGGAATTAAAAGGAATTCGGAAACTATACATTCATGTAGAAGCAGCGAATGAAAAAGGAAAACGTTTTTATGAAGCGAAAGGTTTTGCACAATTAGAGGAATTTGAAGAAGATTTTGAAGGACATATGATGCAGACAGTAAGGATGGTTTTATACGTATAGGGAGGATTAGTAATGAAAATTTTTGATTTTAGTGAAAAAGTGGGAAAGAAAATCTCAGCATTTCAATCTAATTTCATAATGTCAAAAATATTAAACCATAAAGGAAATGTACATATTGGTGCTATGCATTTACGAGAGAATGGAATAATTGGATATCATGAAGCAGTTGTATCACAGCTGCTTCTTATTATGGATGGAGAAGGATATGTATGCGGAGCAGATAAAGAAAATGTGAAGGTGGAAGCGGGACAGGCTGTGTTTTGGGAGAAGGGCGAATTTCATGAAACGATTACGGAAAAGGGATTGCTGGCAATTGTGATTGAGTCGGAGGAACTTGAACAAGCGATAGTAATGCCTATTAATGAGTGGAGTTGTGAAAAATGATAGAAAAGGCGAATCGAGAAGAAACGAATGAAATCTTACAGTATGCAGCTCAATCACTTTTTGAAGGGACAAGAGGGAATTGTCGATTAAGTATAGAGAAAGCGATTGAAATTACAAAGCCAATAGTGGAAAAGGGAGCATATTATTTAGTTATTAAAGAAGAAAAGAAAGTAATGGGATGGGTATTAATAGGGGAAAATACAGACTATTTCTCTCATGAAAAACTTGGATTTATATATGAGTTATACGTTTTTCCAGAATATCGCGGGAAAGGACTGTCGAAAGAACTGATGGAAGCTGGTATTAAGGAATTGAAGGAGACGTATTCAGAAATTCGCTTAAATGTATTTGCCGGGAATTTTGCGAAAGAGATGTACGAAGAGTTTGGTTTTGTTGAAAGACAGGTAATTATGACTTTGAAGTGAGAACAATAGGCTTGAACGGGAGAGGGGAAAGAATGAGAAAAGAAAATGAGTATGTTTCGTATTTACAAAGAGTGTGTCCTGAATTACAAATAAGATCAGCTTATATAAATGAAATTGGCCAAAATAATGATGTATTAATTGTAAATGATAATGTAGTATTCCGGTTTCCGAAATATGAAAAAGGTATTCAGAAACTTCGAATAGAATTAGCTAGTTATGGAGAGGAGTTTTTACAACTATTTTCAGCTCATTATCCTAATTTAGAAGCAGTAAAGGAACGAATGTATTTTTATAAAAGTACATTTGCGCTTCAAGAAGCATTGTTTGGTGTACTAAATAATGATAAAAAAGCCTTTGAAGCTGGATTAGCACAATATGTATAAAAAGCCGATTTCAAATCGGCTTTTTATTATCGGTACATCGTCCACATCCCTATATCTTTAAACCCTAATCGTTTATAAATTCGTCCAGCAGCCGGATTATTATAAAACAAGCAAAGTGTTCGGCCTTCTTTCGTAAAGTCTTGAATCATTTTTTGCAATATGAGTGAAGCAAATCCATTTCCGCGGTAGTTCGGATGCGTACATACGCCAACTACCATAGCGGATAATGAATTTTCAGCAGATGTAGAGGCGGAAGTTAAGCCTGATGAGGTTTTATCTATGAGTGACCACTCTTTTAGTTATTCGTTTAGGAAAATTATAGAGGTTACAGACTTGTGAGTCAATAACTATTCAGTTGGAACTTGTGAGAAGTGTCTTCGAATCTAGTGCTGATTAGTAATCTAGGTAAGCTGCCTCGGGGGGATAAGAGATGGAGATATCGTTTATTGAGATGTGACATGTTATAATATAATAGAAGGATATTTAAATAGTAAGGGGGAGTTAAAGATAAATATTAATTCGCTACCGAATTCACGTAAATCTTTATTAGAAAATAGAAAGATACATTTAAAGAACTTGATTAATTGGAATAAGAGAAGAAATAGAATTTACTTGGTTTTAGCTATCCTGAATATTTGTATATTGTTATATCTTGTATATAATGTAGGAGATATACTCAAACAAGATAGTTATGGAGTATATACAGAACCTACGTTATTTATCCTATCGGCAGTCTTTACATTCTCTTTTATGTTCACTTTTTATCAACTTTTAAGAAGGCCGTCAACTGTGTATATAATTGAATTACAAGAAGTAGAGAACGAGTTAGATTTATTAAGTATATCTCATTCATCATTAGAGGAGAGATCGGAAACACTCTTTAAACATCATCATCTTGAATTGAAGAAATACTATGATGAAAATTTAAAACAAAGCGCATGGATATTTGTTGTTGGTATAGCATGTATATTAATTGGTTTTGCAATAATTGGAATAACTTTGTACTTCTTAATGCTTAACAGTTCCAACGAGCTAGAAAATAAGATAATTGTAGCCTCAGTAGGTGCGATAGGAGCTATACTATCTAATTTTATTGCTGTAATTTACTTGAAGATGCATTCTGAGGCTGTCAAATCATTAACGGAGTTTCATAATCGATTTGTAAACACACATCACTTCTACTTTAGTAACTTCTTATTATCTAAGATTCAGAATGAGGACAAGAGAGAAGATGCACTTGTTGAGCTAGCCTTAAAGATTAATGGTATTTCACCAAAGGCTCCAGCTCAAGGGGAAGAAAATAAATAGGTATCACCTAAACACTGTTTGAATCTAAGCAGTGTTTTTCTTTGGAGTTAGTATCTCGGTAAGTGGTTGACACTCTGTTGGTAAGCTGGGACTCTAAATTTATTTATTGGAACAAATTAACACTATACTAATGGATTATATTGTATGCTAAATATATCAGGTAGATTCTGATAAATACATTTTAGAAAGTTGGTCATAACATGTCACATAGAAAGTACAGCAATAAACCTGAATTGATTGGAATTTGTAAGGAAGCTAACTGACACTGCTAAAATCCAAGCAGTGTTTTTCTATAGAGTGTGTACCTTGGTGATTAAGTACCACCCTGTTATTAATCTGGTGAGGTAGGACTCTAGATATAAATGGCTAGATAGAGCAACATAATTATAGGTGTATACGAGACAAAAACTGAGAGGGGATTACCCTTGAAGTTAAAACCCCCACCTCGATGTGGTCACTTTTCAGTACATCAACATAGGAACTATAAAGGGTATAAAAATATAACAACTTAGCTATACCTGAGAAGGCGAAACTCCCTCGGATACCACCTCACCAATACAAACAAAAGAGGTAGAACCTTTATATTCCTACCTCACAGTTATTCCTTCAAGTCTATCCTAAGATTACATAAAACGATAGATAAGTGTAATCATTTAACTAGAGAGGAAAACCTTGCTGTTAAGCCTTTTGGTTGTTACATAAAGTTATTACATAAAAGATTACACAAAACCTTTACATTTAATGAGTGCTCATGTTACATTAAAGGTACAATAAATGTAAGGGGAGAGAAACCTAATGAGAATCGCTTATGCTAGGGTTTCAACTGATGAGCAGTTACTGGACAGACAACTAGAAGCACTAAAGAAGTACGGCTATGATAGATTAATCCAAGAGAAATATACCGGGACTAAGAAAGACCGAGCAGGATTAACCCAGCTCATGGATACAGTACGAGAAGGTGATACTGTTATTGTAGAAGCGATTAGCAGACTAGGGAGAAACACTCTGGATATCCTTACAACTGTCGAAGAGTTAAATGCCATGGGTGTTACTTTCGTGTCACTAAAGGAAAACATGGATACTTCAACGCCAACTGGAAAAGCTATGTTCTCTATGATGGCAGTAATCAGCCAGCTCGAAAGGGACTTAATAGCAGAACGAACAAGAGAAGGACTAGTAAGCGCAAAGAAACGTGGAGTTAAACTAGGTAGACCTCAACTAGACAATGACAAAATAAGGGTAGCTCTACAGATGTATGACTCAGGAGAATATTCTATTAAGGACATTGTTAGTCAAGTAGGGATATCTCAAGGTAAGCTATATAAAGAGATTAATAAGAGGAAATTACAAGAAGGAACTACGAGATAGGTGACAATTAAGTTGCTGCCTCGTGGTTTCTTTTTTATTTGTATACGAGTATGAACCATGTAGATGCATCTCTTGAGCGTGTACCTAACAGTGTTCTCATGTGGATCTGATAAGTGGATACGTAAGTTGATACTTGTATGTATGGTTGAGTAGCGCCAGCTCAGATGTACTACCTGTATCGTTGCCTTGTATGGCTAGACTCTGTTTGTGGTGCTCTCGTTAGCCGCCTTTCTGTGACTGTTGAGGGAGATATTCGTTGGCTCGTCCTCTTTAGCATCACGTATTACAAGCATAGGGGTGGGTGCACATGTCGGATGGTGCTATACAGCGTTACTATACAGACACAAAATCGACCTCCCGAGTTTTATCTCCTCAGTCAATTTTATAAAATTTATTCTCCTAACATTCGCCCTCATAGTTACATCTCCGTTGTCCGTCCTCGTTAGCTCCTTCTAAAGTGTTATTAGATCTAAGTAAGTTAAAACTATTAAGTTCAACTAATTAGTTCTACCTCAGGTAGTTATTTGTTTTAAATGCATTTAAATACTTAAAACCTAGAGAAGGATAAACTCTTTGAGGATAGTTATATAGTCTTTCTCTTGGTTTCACCAAGTAGTAAACCTATATAGGATAACTAATTAATCTTCCTCAGTAGTCATTTGTATTTTTTTTTAACTGAGCTGGAATCTATTAGGTGAACTCTTTTAGAGTTTTGCCTATGAGATGGACTAATGTAGTTATATACAGAATACAGAGAAACCCGAAAGTGAAATGGGTTTAATCCCTTGGGAGAGTAAGGTTGATTCTGTTTTAATACTGGCGGTTTCATACACCGTTTTAGCTCAATGCTGGCGGTCTCATACACCGTTTTAAATTGATTTGAGGACGGTATCCATGGAATTTTAATGAATAACTTACAAGTCGTTCACCAGCAAGACGTTTTAGGTCAACCTTTCAAGGTTTATGGAAGTATTGAAGAACCACTGTTTCTTGCGAAGGACGTAGCTGAGTGGATCGGACACACAAATACAACCAACATGTTAAACAATGTAGATGAGGATGAAAAAACCACATTTATTATTAATACATCTGGTTCGTATAAATCAAAGGTAGTGGCACTCACAGAGGACGGAATCTACGAAGTACTAATGCAATCTCGTAAGCCAATAGCTAAACAGTGGAAAAAGGAAGTAAAGAAAATCCTCAAGCAGATTCGCCTAACAGGTGGTACTGTACAGACTGACCGTGAGGAGGAGTTCATTCACAATTACTTCCCAAGTTTTTCTGATGAGATTAAGAAAGCTATGGTGTTGGATATATGGGAACATGTCTACTGGATATTACCTAGGTATTACTTATATTCGGAATATATAGATAATATTTATTTTCAGTTGGACATGGAATATAATTGGAAATAAAACTAAGAAGGTTGATATTAATGAGTAACGTAAAAATGAATAATGAAGTAATCGACCCAAAAGACAAACGTGATAGCTTAATTGACAGGGTGGAGGTACTTAGCAGGGTAAAAAACTTATCGTTATTACCAGAATTAGAAGTAGCCACTACTAAACAGGTTGCTAAATTTTATAATGTAAATTCCTCCTCACTACAAAGTGTGATTACAAGAAATAAAGAAGAATTGATATTGGATGGATACGAAACAAAATCAGGAAAAAAATAGTGGATTCTTATAGATTCAAAATGACTCCGCAAGAAATCTCGATAAAAAAAGAAGGAGCATATGCGGTAACAATAAGAAACGGAGATGAATATAGATTCTCTATCAACAATAATGGCCTATTCCCTAGGAAAGCCATCCTCCGAATAGGGATGTTATTACCTAATTCTGAAGTTGCCAAAGAGGTTCGTACTCAACTGTTGAATACTGAGGAGAACGTAGCGCAATCAGTTGAAGCTTACGAGATTGCCTCTGAGATGGAATTACCCATAAGACTAGGACGATCAGTAGCTACAAAGTTTCCAACTCTAGATAAACCATTCAATAACTATGGGTTTGAAAGTAAGCAAGATAGAGCTTATAGTTTGGAAGGCAATTTCTATGGATCAATTACTAAGTCATATATAAATGGATTAGTATTGTGTGGATTATCGTTGAGTTTACTAATGATAATGCCATTTACTAATCAAGAACAGATTAGGTAAGAAATTAAATAGTTATTGCACTTGTTCTCGAGCTCAGGGTACACCTGAATAGCGTATCTCATGGATAGGCAAGAGAGGTATCAAGAATGTAATAATGGAGTAGACTTCTTCGGTCTAACTCCTTATACCTAATTATCTATAAAGCAATTATTCTTTATCATGTTTGTTCCACAAATCCAATTTGTTATCTTCAAATCTTAGCATGGCAAACTCTATATTGCCTTCGCCCTTGTAAATTATGGTTTTTATGTAGTCCTCTTCTTTATATAATTCGCCTACACCGCCAATTAACTGAGCTACCTCCTCGCTAGTCATATCATAATCAAGAGCTTCAAACTCTCCCTCATTAATGTACCCCTGAGATGGCTTGTAGTCTTCGAATGGTGCCTTTGTAGTGGTAGCTTCTTCTTGTGAGCAGGCACCTAATAAACCAATACTTATAAATAAGATACTTAGTCCTAAGCGTTTAATCATATAACATCCCCCTTAGTTTATTCTATTCACTCTCATGGTTGTCCTATCAATAACAAATTAATGGAATCAGCTATTGGACGTACTTCACAAGTTCTTTATGGGTAACAGTTTTTGTATTTCGGGAGGGAAAATAAGAGGTAGTCACACTCTTGGTAAATATCTTTATGAAGGAGTAAATAAGGGGGTGTGACACCTGAGGTGTGCTACAAATTATAATGGAAAATTTTAGGTGTCACGTTCCTGGTATGTTATATATGTAGGAAACTTTTTCAAGAGTATATTCTAATCGGTATACCGTGAGAAGGAATAGTTCCTCAAAGTTCAAAGATGGACTTGGTAAAGGTCGCGAACCTGTTGGAGGTTGATTTTCCCCTGTAGAGGTCACAGCCCGTTCATATTAGTTATGAAGTGAAAATAAAAGGATACTTTCATTACACAATCTCCCTAGTTTAACACTAGCTTGGCTGACTCATAGTTGTTCCTTTGAGTTAGCTTTTTTTAACTCTGACTATACTGTTAGATTAATAGGTTTATAAATGATGGGGAATAAAGCCAAATAGGAGGGAAGAAAATGACTATTCAATTCTACGTTGATTTAGAAACTATTTGTAAAGAACGAAATCATACATTAACTAGTTTGGCTGAGTTAACTGGAATATCACAGCCTAGCCTTTCTCGTATTAAAGCTACAAAGTCTATTAATATGCAAACACTAAGTAAGTTAGCTACAGCGTTACAAATAGATCAGCCGGAGAAGTTAATCAAAGTTAAACGAGCTTAAATAGCAAATGAGGAGGAAGAAAAGTGAATAACTTACAAATAGCTAAGAAAATGTTACTCGAGGCAGGGTACGATCTAACCAGCCCAGGTCAAAAGGAAGCTCGTAAGAAATACAAAGAGAATAAACTAGGGAATGAACAATTTGTAATGGTTAAGAAGGGCTTTAATGAGGTGAAGAAACATTTAAGCTTAGAACAAAGTGGTGTTCTCATGTACCTTATGGCGTTTGTTAAATTAAACGAGGATGGACAACTGTTTATGGAACATGCTGACAAGAAGAAACTTGAGAGAATGACAACTACTCATGCAGCTGACTTACTAGGTAAATCCAAGCGACAAACAAATGATATCTTAGCGGAATTAGAAAAGTTAAGTTTAATAGTTAGAACTAAAGAAGGAATAAACGTATATATAAGCCTTGGGAATTCTTTCTTTAACTGTGGAGGTTATGAGGAGAAGGATTTATTCACAAAGGTTTACAAAACGGAATTAAAAGAGATTGCTAAAAAAATTACTCTCTCAGAGTTAGGGCTACTAATGCAACTTTTAAATCATGTTCACTTTCAGTATCATATCTTAGTAGATAATCCACATGAGACAGACCCTAGTAAGTTACAAATTTGGTCTAGAAAACACATTGCTGACGAGCTAGGAATATCAATTGATTTTATTAAACGTGCAATTCCGATGCTCGATTAGATGAAGGCGAGGCAGGTACAGTATTAGTGGACACCCTTGGAGGAATGCAACATATGAGGTCTATCAATGAGGCAGGTCTCTACAGTTTAATTTTAACTAGTCGCAAACCTCAAGCCAAAGCATTCAAAAAGTGGGTAACCTCAGAGGTACTACCGAGCATCCGCAGAGATGGTGGGTATATGGTTGCCAACGAGGAAGAAAGCGATGATGATCTACTAGCTCGTGCTTTAGTGGTAGCTCAAGCGACGATAGCTAGGAAGAACAAGAAGCTAGCTCAAGTGGAGGCTCAATTAGAAGAACAAGCTCCAGCAGTAGCTTATCACGATAAAGTGTTGGACATCGAGGGTTATACAACTATTGAGAGTACGGCTAAGCAGTTAGGTTTACGATCACCTCAGCAGTTAAACCAAATGTTAAAGCAAGCAAAGATTATCCACCGTACAAGAAAAGGCAGCTGGTTGCATACTGCTAAGTACGCATACTTGAGAGAAGAAGGTCATATCAACTACAAGCCTCTGATAGGTGGAAAGTTACAGATGTTAGTTAGCCAAAGAGGAACAAAGGAGATAGCTAAATTATTAGGTTTAATCGAGCGGTAACCCCTACAATATGTCTTCATCAAAGGCTCACCCACCCCGAGCCAACTAGTAAGTAAAACCCAAACTAAAACTAAACTATGGAGAGTGATTATTAATGGGTATTATCACTAAATTTTTCACTAAAGGTAACGAAACTAAACTAGGCAAGTTAAACAATGAGGTAGCAGAACTAAACAGTAAAGTTAGCGGGTTAAGCGGTAAGATTGGACAAGTAGATAAGGCCCTAGAGTTAGCAAAAGTAGACCTAATGCTAGACGAGAACGCAACTAATAAGAAAGCTGTAGCTAAGTATGAGACAGCCAAGGAGAAGTTTTCTACAGAAATCGCTAACCACCAAACTAAACTAAGCGAGCTGGCTCAACAAATTCAAGCTATTACAGATGAAGAACTACAGGCAGAACTTAAGGAGGCAGCTGAGAAGGATACAGAGAATAATGCGTTAACTATAAAAAGTCGAAAAGTAGAAAGTATGATCAGAGCAAAGGCTGACCATATTGATAACTTTATGCTCTCAGGCGGAAGTCAAGCTAACTTGAGGAGGTTGGCTGTCTCTAGAGGTCATATGAGTAAGCATGTAAATCACATTAGTGGTATCTACTCAGATGCACTAAAGGAAGCGCAAGATAAGATGGATATTCAGATTGATAAAGAATATTCAGAGTTCATGAAAGCTTGGAATAAATACTTCGGAGAAAGTAACTAAAAGAACATATAACGCAATATAACTGAGTAGTTCATGCTTGGTAATTAACTGCTGAGGTCACTAGGACGGAGGTTGCTTCTGAGGTGAATTACTCCACTAAAGGAATCAAAGAGTGTGACTAGGGGGGCTTTAGCGCAGCTAAGGTCTTCTTTCTCATATAGATTAATCGAAGGAGGTAGACAATATGTTCAAGCAGTTCAAAGAAAGTGGTCATCTAATGGAGAACTTCTCAGCCAATTCAGAGGGTGATCTTATCAAAGATGCAGAGCTTTTCTCCACAGGCGTTCACAGAGGGCGCAACTACACAGAAGAAGATCTACACAGTCTTGCTAACTCGTTCAATCCTGAGGAGAATGTTCCTTTGCAATTAGATCTGATGTTAGACTAAAAAGTAGACACAGGTTACTATAATAAAAAATGAACCAAATGAGGTGTCTACATGGGGAAAGT
>NZ_JAEHBI010000073.1:0-14728 GCF_016483705.1 Bacillus cereus group sp. N6 | reverse complement strand
GTCTCGTGGGCTCGGAGATGTGTATAAGAGACAGGTGTTACCTTGAGTACCTTGAGGACCAGTGGCACCAGTAGCACCAGTAGCGCCCGTGTTACCTTGAGGTCCGGTAGCACCCGTGTTACCTTGAACACCTTGAGGTCCCGTGGCACCAGTGTTACCTTGAGCCCCTTGAGGTCCAGTGGCACCAGTAGCACCCGTGTTACCTTGAACGCCTTGAGGTCCCGTGGCACCAGTGTTACCTTGAGCCCCTTGAGGTCCGGTAGCACCTGTGTTACCTTGAGGTCCTTGAGGACCAGTAGGTCCAGGAGGCCCACCAGAAGGTCCGGTAGGTCCGGTAACTCCTATACCAGTGGCACCGGTAGCACCTGTGTTACCTTGAGGCCCAGTAGCACCAGTAGCGCCTGTGTTACCTCGAGGCCCAGTGGCACCAGTAGCGCCCGTGTTACCTTGAGGTCCGGTAGCACCAGTAGCGCCCGTGTTACCTCGAGGTCCGGTAGCACCAGTAGCGCCTGCTGGCCCAGTAGGCCCGGTAGGTCCTTTAATGAATGAAGCAGAATTAACTAGAGCGGTTTGTAATGCTGCTATTAATTTAAGAAGCTCTTGAAGTGTGCAAGGGTCGATTCGGAATAGTTTTGTAATGTATAGTAAATAATTAATTAGATTTTGAAGCTCGATAAATACAGCGCTTGCTACGAAGGTTGGATTTTTTAATATAGTTATTAAGTTTTTAATAATAGCTAACCCTTGTGCTTTCAGGGAGGAAGTAGCGTCTAGTGAACAAATAAATTTACTTAGTAGGTTCAATGTATCGATTAGATCTTCAATGTTTTGAGGAGATGGATTTGCGAAAAGTTTTGGGATTATTTTTGTTAAATCAATAATGATTGCACGGAATGTTCTAAGTTGTACCTTAGTAACTGGGATTGATGGGGTATTTGGGATTCGTCCGGCGCTACTGGGAAAGCATGGTTTGGAGAATTTGTTCTGACTGTCGTTAAAATGAGACATTAAATCTCTCCTTTCTCATGAGGATATGAACGAAACTCATCATAGTAGATGCAAAAATTAGTTAAATGGTCATAGTAAAATCGTTTGTTTAAAGAAAAAATAGAAAAAACGCCTTATCATAAGGCGTTTTTTCTATTTTCTACGTATTGATAATATCGTTTTAGTGAAACTTTTGATTTGAATCCAGCTAGTTTTATAATTTCTGACTCCGGAGTTTCTTTTTTTATTAAGTTTAAAATATAGGTGTTACGAAAGTGTTGTCCTGAGATTCCTTTGCGTAAATTAGCTCTAGATACTTCAAGGCGAATCATTTTTTGGATAGCGATTTCTGTTAATCCCTTCGGTGCATCATTTTCGTATACCCATCTGTATGTTCCACGATTAAAATCAAATGCGATAAATAATGGGTCATGGCTATGATATTTTGGACGAACGGGTTCAGGGATGCTTTTGTAATAAGCATATAGTTGTTTTTTGTCTTCGTTAGTTAATGTAATTGTTCTTTCTACCCCTGCGGTTGCTGGGATAGATAATGTGTTAGTTTCAAAGTGGACGTGATGCAGAGTTAATGCTGTAAGTTCCTGTAAGGATAATCCATAGTCGATTAATAAGTTTAAAATAACGATATTACGATCTATCAATAAAGGGCGCACAGGACGTTGTTTTTCTGAAAGTCCTTCCAATGAAGAGACTATATGTTTTAATCTTTTTTCCTCATCAGATGAAATGAAATCTTCATCGCGAAGCCTGCGGTCTGGTTGGATAGAAATTTCCATATTCTTTAATGGATTAGGGATGTTTAGAAAGTGATGCATTCTATTTAATACAATAAATACACGGTGCATCGTTTTCTCTGAGTAATGTCGATTCTTTTTTAAGTCGAAAAAATAATCTTCATAGTCTTTTGTACAAAGTGTAGCCCATATATTACTGGAAGGGAGCTTTTTGTTTTTTTTTAACCAATGTCCGAAATCTTCAATGTCATAAACATAACGTTTAATGGTTGAAGGTTTTCGGCCTTTATTCAATAAAAAAATAGAAAAGGCTTGTATTGTATCATGGAATTCCGTTGTCTCCATAGTCCCACCACCTTCATTATTTCTTATATTATAGCAAACTTTTCTGAAAATAGTCATTTGCAAGGGAGACAGGAATAATAATATTTGGTGAGTGGATAAAGCGAAATTTTAATCAGTGGGATTTTGTTAATCCATCGCTGATCATTAGCCTGCACCAATCGGGCATTTACGGGCAATTATCTGCCGCCTAACTTCCTAATATTTGCTGAATTTTGAGGTGGGAGTCTTACTGCTCGCAAATAGCGGGATAAAATGAGGTGATTGTATGGAACAATCGATGCGAAAGAAAAATAATAATCAAATTAATATTGTGTTAAATCATCGAAAGAAAATTTCTTTACCAGCCGCAGAAAATAAAACAGTAATTTCAAATGAAACTACTACGAAACATGAGATGCTGCAAAGAATTGAAGAAGAAATGGGAAAGCTTATTGGGATGGATGATATAAAAAAGATAATAAAAGAAATATATGCTTGGATTTATGTAAATAAAAAAAGACAAGAAATAGGGTTAAAGTCTGAGAAGCAAGTACTCCATATGTTGTTTAAAGGGAATCCAGGTACAGGGAAGACAACTGTTGCTAGAATGATAGGGAAATTGTTGTTTGAGATGAATATTCTATCAAAAGGGCACTTAGTTGAAGCTGAACGTGCGGATCTTGTAGGAGAGTACATCGGTCATACAGCTCAAAAAACAAGAGATTTAATAAAAAAAGCAATGGGAGGTATTTTGTTTATTGATGAGGCGTATTCATTAGCCCGAGGGGGAGAAAAAGATTTTGGGAAAGAAGCAATTGATACACTCGTAAAGCATATGGAAGATAAACAACACGGTTTTGTATTGATATTAGCCGGATATTCAAGAGAAATGAATCACTTTCTTTCATTAAATCCAGGTCTGCAATCACGTTTTCCGTTTATAATTGAATTTGCGGATTACTCAGTAAATCAGCTGTTAGAAATAGGGAAGAGGATGTATGAAGAACGTGAATACCAGTTATCGAAAGAGGCTGAATGGAAATTTAGAGATCATTTACATGCCGTAAAGTACTCATCGCAAATTACATCGTTTAGTAATGGAAGATATGTACGGAATATTGTTGAAAAATCGATTCGTACACAGGCTATGCGGTTGTTGCAAGAGGATACGTATGATAAATATGATTTAATTGGGATATCAAGTTGTGATTTGATGCTTGAAGAGGAGACGCACAGTACGTAAACTGTGCGTCTGTTTTTTGTATAAGTGCTTTTACTCTTTTTTTGCTTTTTCTTGATAAGATTTATGGAAGTGTTCCATTTTAGCGCTTTTTTCGTGTGCAGAATTAGGATCGTGTCCAATTTGACCTACTGAGCTTTTTTGAGCGCCTTTATTAACATGGTTTGTCATTTGTATTCACCTCGCTTTGAGGATTAGTATAAACATTATGTAAAGAAAAACTCATTAGAAAAGAAAAACCTCTTTACGATATGTAAAGAGGTTAGATTGCTATTTATGCATTGAACGTTCTTTTGTATCGATACGTCTATGCGGTAAATGCCATTTGTAATGAATAGAAACCATGCGGAAGCAAACAATTAAAATGAATAAGGTATATAGAGCCCAATCGCTAACAATAATTTGAGCGCCGATTAAGAAACCTGCTAGAATCGTCCAAAAGGCATATACTTCAGCTCGAAGGACGAGAGGTTTTCTGCGGGCTAAAAGATCGCGGATGATACCACCGCCAATACCAGTTAAAACAGCTGCTACGATTGTAGCGCTAATTGGTAAATTTAATTTTTGAGCATATAATGCTCCTTGTACGGCGAATGCTGATAAGCCAATAGCATCAGTGATATTTTCCCACTTTTTCCAATGTCTAATTAATTTATTAGGAAAAAGAAAAATAATCGTCATTGATAGTAGTGCGATTTGGAATAACATGTCTTGTTGCCAAAACGCGACAATCGGATAACCGATTAATAAATTACGAAGGGCACCTCCCCCAAATGCGGTTGCCATTCCTAAAATATACACCCCGAAAATATCATAATCCTCTTCCATTGCAACAATGGCTCCGCTTAGTGCGAAAGCGATTGTGCCTATGATGCTAAAAATCTCCCATGCCATGAATTTTCTCCCCCGCTAACTAGATGAAATGTGCTTCCTCTGCTATTATATTAGAAGGTTTAAATTTCGAAAAGGATGAGTGAACATATTTGATGGAAGAAAAAGAAAAAGTCATATTAGTAGGCTGTCAATTGCCACAAGATGATGATGAAAAGTTTATGCATTCCATGAAAGAGCTTGCATCGCTAGCGAAGACTGCACGAGCAGAATTGTTAGTGTCTACAACGCAAAAACGATCGAAGTTTCATCCGGCGACCTATATAGGTAAAGGTAAATTAGAAGAGCTTACAATGTTAACGGAAGAATTAGAACCGGATGTTATCGTATTTAATAACGAATTAACGCCGAGTCAAATTCGGAATTTATCCTCAGTATTAGATGCGAGGGTGATTGATCGAACGCAACTAATATTAGATATTTTTGCGCAACGTGCGAAGTCGAGGGAAGGTAAGCTTCAAGTAGAATTAGCTCAGTTGCAATATACAATGCCACGTCTTATGGGGCAAGGATTGTCTTTATCACGTCTTGGTGGTGGTATTGGAACGAGAGGGCCGGGTGAGACGAAACTTGAGACGGATCGTCGTCATATTCGATCACGCGTTGATGAAATAAAGAAACAACTTGCAGTTGTTGTGGAGCATCGAAAAAGATATCGTGAGAGAAGAAAAGATAATAAAGTATTTCAAGTTTCATTAATAGGGTATACGAATGCGGGAAAATCTACACTGTTTAATAGATTGACGGAAGCAGATACGTTTGAAGAAAACTTGTTGTTTGCAACGCTAGACCCGACGACAAGGAAGATGCCGTTACCTTCAGGTTATACAGTATTACTAACTGATACGGTGGGCTTTATACAAGATTTACCTACGTCATTAATTGCTGCTTTTCGTTCGACATTAGAAGAAGCTGGTGAAGCGGATGTTATTTTACATGTAGTTGATTCAGCGGATCCTAATTATGTAGGGCATGAGAAAACAGTAAAACAATAAAACAATTATTGTCAGAACTTGAAATTAATCATATTCCTATTATTACGTTATATAATAAAAAAGATGAATTACATCAAAACTTTATTCCTTTTCCGAAAAGTGACTTCTTAATGACTAGTGCCTTTGAACAAAGTGATTTATTGCATATAAAAGAAGCGATAGAAACGAAAATGAAGGAAGAAATGAATCGTTATCAAGTGGGAATTCCACCGAGTGAAGGTAAGTTGTTAACGCTATTAAAGACGGAGACGCTATTAACAAAGATGGAGTTTCTGGAAGATAAATTTGTATATAATTGCGTGGGGTATATTTTTGCTCATTCATCGCTTAATGTGCAATTAAAGAGATTTTTAGTGGAAGAAGGAGAAAATAAAAATGTTTGATCGTTTGAAAAATGGAGAAAAAATTGCTCCAATCGTAAAAGAAGTAGAGAGCCAGATTACAGAAGTACATAAACGCGCGGATGAAGTAATTGAAAGCAATCAGTTTCGAGTGTTAGAAAGTTTCCGTAAACATAAAATTAGTGACTCGCATTTTATTCCGACGACAGGTTACGGTTATGATGATATTGGCCGTGATACGTTAGAAAAAGTGTATGCGGATGTATTTGGAGCGGAAGCTGGTCTTGTTCGTCCGCAAATTATTTCAGGTACTCATGCTATTTCTACAGCGTTATTCGGTGTTTTACGTCCGGGAGATGAGTTATTGTACATCACTGGCAAACCGTATGATACATTAGAAGAAATCGTTGGTGTACGCGGAAAAGGTGTAGGTTCATTTAAAGAATATAATATTGGTTATAATGCAGTTCCGCTTACTGAAGAGGGGCTTGTTGATTTTGGAGCTGTTGCGACTGCAATTCATAGTAATACGAAGATGATTGGGATTCAGCGCTCAAAAGGTTATGCTACTCGTCCATCGTTTACTATTTCTCAAATTAAAGAGATGATAGCATTCGTTAAAGAAATTAAACCTGATGTTGTTGTGTTTGTAGATAACTGTTATGGTGAGTTTATTGAAGAGCAAGAACCATGTCATGTAGGTGCAGATTTAATGGCAGGTTCGCTTATTAAAAACCCTGGTGGTGGAATTGTTAAAACTGGTGGTTACATTGTTGGTAAAGAACAGTATGTTGAAGCGTGTGCATATCGTTTAACATCTCCGGGAATCGGTGCGGAAGCAGGGGCATCTTTATACAGTCTGCAAGAAATGTATCAAGGTTTCTTCTTAGCGCCGCATGTAGCGGGACAAGCGCTAAAAGGTGCGATTTTTACAGCTGCATTTTTAGAGAAGTTAGGAATGAATACATCACCAGCATGGAATGCACCAAGAACAGATTTAATTCAGTCTGTTCAATTTGATGATAAAGATCGTATGATTGCATTCTGCCAAGCGATTCAATATGCATCTCCAATTAATTCTCACTTCACTCCATATGCCAACTATATGCCGGGTTATGAAGATGATGTAATTATGGCTGCGGGAACGTTTATTCAAGGTGCAAGTATTGAATTGTCAGCTGATGGTCCAATTCGTCCGCCTTATGTTGCTTACGTGCAAGGTGGATTAACTTATTCACATGTGAAGATTGCGATTTGTTCTGCAATTGATGCGTTAATTGAAAAAGAATTATTAACAATTTCTTAAGGGGAAGCTGTCGATTTCGACAGCTTTTTTCGTGTGAAAGTAATGATTAATCTCATTAGAAAAAAGAATGAAAAAATTTATAAAAAAATCATGTAAGAAAAGCTAACATCTATTGACACTAAACATAACATGGTATAAAATGAGAAGCAGTTAAGGCGAAGGAGGAACTGAAACAATGAAAGAAGATAGACGTTCTGCCCCGCTGTTTCCTATTGGTATTGTTATGGATTTAACACAATTATCTGCACGTCAAATTCGCTACTATGAAGAGCATAATCTTGTTTCTCCAACCCGTACAAAGGGGAATCGTAGATTATTTTCATTTAACGATGTAGATAAGTTGTTAGAGATTAAAGATTTATTAGATCAAGGCTTGAATATGGCTGGTATTAAACAAGTGTTACTAATGAAAGTAAATCAAACAGAAACAGTGAAAGTAAAAGAAGAAACGAAAGAAATTTCAAAAACTGAGCTTCGCAAAATACTTCGAGATGAACTACAACATACAGGTAGATTTAATCGGACTTCATTGCGACAAGGTGACATTTCAAGGTTTTTTCACTAAAGATAACTGATTCTGAAGGTGTTTAGAGGGACTAAGGAGGAATTTATAATGGCTAGGTACACAAGAGAAGATATTTTCCGTTTGGCGAAAGAAGAGAATGTAAAGTATATCCGCTTACAATTTACGGACCTTTTAGGAGTAATTAAAAACGTAGAAATTCCAGTGAGCCAATTAACAAAAGCTCTTGATAACAAAATGATGTTTGATGGATCTTCTATTGAAGGTTTCGTACGTATTGAAGAATCTGATATGTACTTATATCCAGATTTAGATACTTGGGTAATTTTCCCTTGGACAGCTGAAAAAGGAAAAGTAGCTCGATTAATCTGTGATATTTACAATGCAGATGGCACTCCATTTGATGGCGATCCACGTAACAACTTAAAGCGTGTATTAAAAGAAATGGAAGCATTGGGATTCTCAGATTTCAATCTTGGACCAGAGCCAGAATTCTTCCTATTTAAAGTAGATGAAAAAGGAAATCCAACATTAGAATTAAACGATAACGGTGGATACTTCGACCTTGCGCCGATGGATCTAGGGGAAAACTGTCGTCGTGATATCGTTCTTGAACTTGAAGAAATGGGCTTTGAAATTGAAGCGTCTCACCATGAGGTTGCTCCAGGGCAACACGAAATTGACTTTAAATATGCAAATGCAATTCGCTCATGTGATGACATTCAAACATTCAAACTTGTTGTAAAAACAATTGCTCGTAAACACGGTTTACACGCAACATTTATGCCAAAACCATTATATGGTGTGAACGGTTCAGGTATGCACTGTAACTTATCACTATTCAAAAATGGTGAGAACGTATTCTTCGATCAAAACGGTGACTTACAATTAAGTGATGATGCTCGTCACTTCATCGCAGGTATTTTAAAACATGCACCAGCATTTACAGCGGTAGCAAATCCAACTGTAAACTCTTACAAGCGTTTAGTACCTGGATACGAAGCTCCTTGTTACGTAGCATGGTCTGCACAAAACCGTAGCCCATTAGTACGTATCCCTGCATCTCGTGGTATTAGTACACGCGTAGAAGTACGTAGTGTTGACCCAGCTGCAAACCCATATTTAGTAATGGCTACATTATTAGCAGCAGGTCTTGATGGAATTAAAAACAAATTAACTCCACCAGCTGCAGTAGACCGTAACATCTATGTAATGACAAAAGAAGAGCGCGAAGAAGCAGGTATCGTTGACTTACCAGCAACATTAGCGCAAGCATTAGTTACATTACAATCTAATGAAGTAGTATGCGGTGCACTAGGAGAACATTTACTTGAGCACTTCATCGAAGCAAAAGAGATTGAGTGGGACATCTTCCGCACGCAAGTTCACCAATGGGAACGCGATCAATATATGTCTCTATACTAAGAGAGAAAAAAGCCTTGATACTACGGTATCAGGGCTTTTTTTTATTTGTGGGTAAATATAAAGGCTTGTGAAATGAATTAGATGGGTCCCGCAAAGTGCTCGAAAAAAGTCATGTGGATTATTTAAAATGCGTGCTAGCTATGAATGAAAATGTGGAAGTTGAAATATGGTGTGGATGTATTTAATTCGAAAATTAAGTATTGAAAAATATAGTACCTTGCAATGAATAATACTAAGTGGTATATTATGGATATAACGGGTACCGTGTATTGAATAGTACTGAAATGAGAAAGGGGGATTGACCTTGAACGTTCAGTTTAAAAAAGGCGTGTTAGAACTGTGTGTTTTAGCACTTGTGAAACGTAAAGATTGTTACGGCTATGAACTTGTTCAGCAAATCTCAAATAAATTTTTAATATCGGAAGGGTCAGTGTATCCTTTATTACGTCGTTTAACGAAAGAAGGATATTTTCAAACGTATTTAAAAGAATCTACAGAGGGACCGCCTCGTAAATATTATCAACTAACTGAGCAAGGGGAAACGCAACTGAATTTGTTAGTAACGGAGTGGCGTGATTTTGCAAAAGGCGTACAAGAAATTATTGAAGGGGTGGAATGGGATGAGTAAAGAACAGTTTCTTAAAGAATTATCAAGTCATCTTAGAAAGTTACCGGAAGAAGAGAGGAAAGATATTTTATTTGATTATGAAGAGCATTTTCAGTTTGGAATAGAAGAAGGAAAAACTGAATCGGAAATAATAAAGGGCCTTGGCTCTCCGAAAGTAATTGCAAAAGACTTACTTGCTTTGTATCGCTTTGACGAAATGAACAAGGACCCATCAACTACCAATATAACAAGGGCTGTTATGGCAGCGATTGGACTTAGTTTGTTTAATTTTATTATTGTGTTAGGCCCGTTAGTTGCAATTATTGCTTTTATATTTTCCTTCTGGCTCGGTGGAATTGCTAGTGTAGTGACACCATTTTTCGTTATTGGAAAAGTATTTATGGGTACTTTTATATGGTTGGATTTATTCGTTAGTATAACGTTTGTTGGAGTAGGTTTGTTGTTATGTATTATCGCTTATTATAGTACGAAGTGGTTTAAAAAGTTATGCGTACGTTATGTAATATGGAACTTCAAAATGATAAAAGGGGAGTAGATGATGAAGAAAATATTGTTAGTAGCTATCGCTTGTATCATTATTGGAGTAATAGGGATTTCACAAACATATGAAAAAGCAGTGCAAACTGCAGAAGAAGGAAATAAAGAAGACGTAATTAAAAACGAAACACTAAAAAATATAGAAGTTAAGTTAGATGCTGGGGATATTGTTGTCCAAAAATCTCCCGACTCTTCTTTTTATGTAAAGCAATCAGGAGATGTACGTAAACACGAGGTTCGTATTGCCGAAGATGGTGACACATTAAAAATTATTGGGGAAAGAGAAAAAGGTGCTTCATTTGATTTTTCTTTTTACGATTTTAGATTTCAAACGTCTACAATAACTCTCCTTATGCCTGAACGTTCATACCAAGAGATAAAAATAAATTCATCAGCTGGACAAATAGAAATAAGTGATGTGAAAAGTGATTGTGTAAGTGTTGGGACACTCGCTGGAGAAGTAGATTTGAAAAATGTCACAGCAAAAAGTGTGGAAGGATCTTCAAAAGCTGGTGAGGTGAGCTTTAAGAAGGTAATAGGAAAAGTAACTGCGAAGTCGGCTAGCGGGGAAGTGCATATTATGGATCATGATCCTAAATATGATGTAGAGGCAAGTTCAACCGCTGGGGATGTAGATATTACTTTATTAGAAAAACCACAAGATGCAGTTATAACTGGGCAAAGTGCTGCTGGCGATGTGACGATTGAAACTCGTTCATAAGAAATAAAATGTATGAAAATCTATCAAAATACAAAAAAAGAAGATAATTACCGTATATAAATAAGGTAATTATCTTCTTTTATTATTCTTAATGTAAATCACGATATACGCCAATTACTTTTCCAATAACTGACACTTGTTTTAAAATGATAGGTTCTAATGAAGAGTTTTCCGGTTGTAGACGGAAATGGTCTTTTTCTTTATAGAAACGTTTTACAGTTGCTTCGTTATCTTCTGTTAAAGCGACTACAATTTCACCGTTGTATGCAGACTGTTGTTGGCGAACAACAACTAAATCTCCATCGAAAATACCAGCTTCAATCATACTATCTCCGGAAATACGTAACATAAATACTTGGTCTGCTCCAGCAACAATGCTAGCTGGAAGTGGGAAATGATCTTCTACACTTTCAACTGCTGTAATAGGTAATCCAGCAGTAACTTTTCCGACAATTGGAACTTGAATAACAGATTGTGTCTCTGTATCCATTCGGTTGTCACCTAAAATTTCAATTGCTCGTGGTTTTGTTGGATCGCGTCGAATATATCCTTTTTCTTCTAGTCGTGATAAATGTCCGTGCACTGTAGAACTAGAAGCGAGGCCGACTGCTTGACCGATTTCACGTACGGAAGGTGGATATCCTTTTTCTTGTACTTTTAGCTTAATAAAGTCGAGAATGTCTTGCTGGCGTTTCGTTAACTTTTCCATGTTTTCTAACACCTCGTTTTCTTTCATTTTTCTTATTAATAAGTATAACATGCGAAAAAACATTCTACAAACATAAGTTCGAACGAAAGACGAATTTATGATACACTATAAGGAAAATATAGTGAGAAAGAAGGGTTCAATATGAATGCAATTATTTATGCACGTGTGAGCACAACAAAAGAAGAACAGGAAACATCATTATTGCGTCAAAAAGATGAATTATTGCATTTAGCTGAGCGCTATCAAATGAATGTTGTAAAGGTGATTGAGGAGCAGGCTAGTGGTTATACAATTGAACGTGATGGCATATTAGAAGTGCTAGATACAATTCGCGATGAACAAGTTGATGTACTTCTCATACAAGATGAAACGCGCCTTGGTAGAGGGAATGCAAAGATTGCATTAATGCACTGTTTACATAAAGAGGGAATAAAAGTATATACGCATACGCATAATGGAGAATTAGAACTCTCTGACTCTGATTCGATGGTACTAGATATAATTGGGATTGTTGAAGAGTATCAAAGAAAGATCCACAATTTAAAAATTAAACGTGGCATGCAAAGAGCGGTAGAGAAAGGATTTCGTCCAGAGAATAATTTGAAAAATCGTCATTTAAGTATAGGACGTGAGAAAAAAGAAGTGCCAATTGAGGAAATTGTACGTTTACGCCGGAATGAATTAACTTTTGAAGAAATTGCAGCAACACTTCGTGGTTTTGGTCATGATGTTTCAAAAGCAACTGTACATCGAAGATATGTAGAATATACAAAGCAATTGCTTGATAAAGAGGACTAACTATTGTATGATAATAATCAGTTTTGAGTAAAAGGGGGATTCGAGATGCAAAGTCACGAACTCATTGAACGCATTAACTTCTTAGCGAAAAAAGCAAAAGCTGAAGGTTTAACTGAAGAAGAACAACGTGAGCGCCAATCGCTACGTGAACAATATTTAAAAGGATTTCGTCAAAATATGTTAAACGAACTTAAAGGAATTAAAGTTGTTAACGAAGACGGTACTGATGTTACACCGGCGAAATTAAAAGCTTTAAAAAAGCAAGATAATGCAAAATTAAACTAAAAGATGGGCGAAGCCCATCTTTTTTATTTATTATATCCGTTATTTAATAACTTTCCAGTTGTTATTGACTGTTGCTTCTATCTTTTTGTGCTTCAATATATAGTTAGCGATAAGTTCAGACATATCTGTTGGTATGTCTTTTATTACGGTCTTATTTTGAAACATAAAGAAGTTCCCTCCGCCACTTGCGCGATAATTATTCATAACGACGTCATATTCTTCATTCATATGAAGTGGAGCGCCTTTATACTGTAAGGATTCTACTCTCTCGCCAATTGGTTTGGAAATGTTTAATACGTACGAAATTCCTTCCCACATATCGTAATTATAGTGTTGCGGCTTTGGTTCTATGTAGGTGGGGTTTACGATGATAGTTCCATCTGCTTTTAATATGAAATAAGAAGCAGAGAGTTCAAGGGCATCTTTTATATCCGCTCCAGTTATTCTAATTACTTTTAATGTATTTGGATAAATATAATTAGAAACGATGTCACGCATTGTTACATATTTCGGGAAACCTGGAGATGTATTATGGAATAAGCTTGTACAAGAAATGGAAACATTAGCTATATCCATCTGTATTTTATTTATGAATTCAATAAAAGGATGGTCTTGCAAACGAGTTTGCATAGCATCTGAAATTTGCATGTTCCCATAGATTACTCCAATAGGTTGATCGAGCCAATTTTGTGTTTTTTCTTCATAATCGGCAACCAAGGAAAGAATATGTTGGTCAGCCTCAATTCCTTGTACGGGCAATAATTGTGAATCACTCTCTTTTTTTACCCATTTTTTTTCTGTTTTTTCGAATGTTACTGTTACTTTTCCAACGGAGTGTCCATTGCATCCAGTCTGTAAAATTGTTACACCATTCATTACGGTGTGAGCGATTTCCCGGTGTTGGTGGCCTGTTAGTAAAATGTCTATGCCTTCAATTTCATGGCACATTGCATATCCTTGGTTTTCACCTGTTAAAACTTCAGTCGGTACCCCAGTTTGTAAATCGCGTTCAAATCCCCCATGGTAGGCTACGACTAATAAATCGGGTTTCTCGTGTTCGCGAATGTAAGAAACCCATCTTTTTGTTGTTTCTAATGCATCTTCAAATTGTAAATCTTGAATGTGATGGGGTTGTTCCCAATTGGGAATGTAATGCGTTGTCATCCCTAAAATAGCAATTTTTATATTTGATTCAATATGTTTTATTATATATGGTTTCCCGAAATAAGGTTCTTTTCTGTTTTTATCTAAAATATTTGCTGATAGATACGGAAAGTTTGCAGTAGAAATAGCATTATTTAATATGTCCATTCCATAATTAAATTCATGATTCCCAATAACTGCAGCATCATAACGTAAATAGTTCGCTAATAAAGACATTGGATTTTTCTTATCTTCTTCATATGTAGCGTAATGATAAGTAAAGGGTGTTCCTTGTATGAAGTCACCGTTATCAATTAAAAGAACGTTTCTATTTTGGGAACGTTCTTTTTTTATAAGAGTAGAAATTTTGGCTAAACCAATTTCAGCTTGGGAGTTATCTTGGTAGTGAATTGGATAAACAGTGCCATGTATATCACTTGTTAATAAAATGTTTAAAGTTACAATTTGATTTGGATTCAATATCATTCACCTTTTCTATTGTTATCTACTAATTAAGCATATCAAATATATGAAGAGAATTTTAATGAGAATGTATAGAATGTGTAAAGATTCTGTAAATAAGAAAATATACGTGAAAATGTGTGATATATTTCTTCATGTTTACGGAAGGCAATTTTATAACAACAAAATTGGAGGCATTAATATGTTGAAAAAAGTTTTTGCAATGAGTACGACAGTTGTACTAGCGGCGGGATTATTAAGTGGTTGTGGAACGAAAGAATCAAGTGCAAGTAAAACTGAAGATACGAAAAAAGGTTATGTACCGAAGACTTTAAATGTTCAATTTGTTCCTTCTCAAAATGCAGATACGTTAGAGGCAAAGGCAAAACCATTGGAAAAGTTATTAAGTGATAAATTAAATGTTCCGGTAAAAGTTAGTATTTCAACGAATTACAATACAATTGTAGAAGCGATGGCGTCTAAGCAAGTAGATGTAGGGTTTTTACCTCCAACAGCGTATGTGCTAGCGCATGAGAAAAAGGCTGCAAACGTAATTTTACAAGCACAACGTTTTGGAGTAGATGATATTAAGTCAATAAAATAGACACAGATAATTTCAATTATGCAGCCTCCGATTCGTACATACGTTCTTTTTTAG
>NZ_JAEHBI010000072.1:0-14846 GCF_016483705.1 Bacillus cereus group sp. N6 | reverse complement strand
GAACACGGAAGTTAAGCTCTCTAGCGCCGATGGTAGTTGGGACCTTGTCCCTGTGAGAGTAGGACGTCGCCAAGCAATTAAAAACACAAGTCTTTTGACTTGTGTTTTTTTATTTCCCATGAAATAGGCTCGGTTCTGTTAGTAAAAAAGACGAAATATAGTAAGGGATTTTTTGAGCAGAAATAGTAAGAAATTGATAAATAAATGGATAATCTTCAGAGCCATAGCTCCCAAGTAAATCATACCACCAATCTGTTTCGTATCTAGAAATCATACTTAAATTGTAGAGCAATAAATAATGAACAAGAAGTTCAGGTAATACTGGTTTAGGATTTCTCGGGTCAATTGGAATTGGTAAGTAATAAGTATCAGCAAGATATTCGTAGTATAAAGGCGTACTATATATAGGGTTCCACGACTGGATAGGAGCTGTAAAAAGCAGATTCGATCCGCTCGTTTTCCCAGGAACATGTTGTATGGATAAATGCTTACAAGTTGATTCAATGTAACGTGAAAATCTTTCTGTAGTCATATGGAGTCGATCTAGTATGTTGACCGAAAAGGAAAGTTCATTTGTATTTGTTGAATCGATTTTATATAAAGTGGCCCCCCTTTGACTATAGCGAAATAAATTTTGTAATTCGGGAATATTTCCCATTAGATCTAGCATGTTAAACTTCTCTGCTTCTAAGTGTTTCATGTGAAACAGCTGTTCTGCAATATGAGTAAATAATCCATTTTTTTGCACCTTCACCTCATCTTCTAAAAATTGATACCCCTGTTTTTTCCGTTTACGAGTCGTAACACCATGAGCTAAAACAGTAGTGGATTCTGGATAGTTAGGATCAATAGTTAGTAAGCAGGCTTTAAAAAGTTGGCTCATTCCATAAAACAATAACATTGGCTGAATCGAAAAGGGGGCTACCTTATATAATTCATAATAGTTTTTCCCGTGTTCTAAGTAATAAATAAAGGGATAACAATTTTCGAAACTTTTTTTTTCAGCATCTTGTATGGAGGATTTTTCATAGCAACGGGCAAGATAACGTTGTACATTTTGAGATGAAAAGAAGAAACTTAATTGCTGCCAAGTACAATGTGTTTGATGCATATATTACGCTCCTTTTATTGTCTAAAAATTCTAACATATATATACGTCCTTGACAGTATTTTAACCAATTGATAAGCTACTAATAATAATTTCTGGTATCATGGGGGGAACAATTATGTGGGAATCTAAATTTGTTAAAGAAGGTTTGACTTTTGATGACGTATTACTTGTACCAGCAAAGTCAGATGTACTACCAAGAGAAGTAAGTGTTAAAACAGTTTTATCTGAAAGCTTACAGTTAAATATCCCGTTAATTAGTGCAGGAATGGATACAGTAACAGAAGCTGATATGGCTATTGCAATGGCTCGTCAAGGCGGTTTAGGAATTATTCATAAAAACATGTCTATTGAACAACAAGCGGAGCAAGTTGATAAAGTAAAACGTTCTGAAAGTGGCGTTATTTCAGATCCTTTCTTTTTAACTCCAGAACATCAAGTGTATGATGCAGAGCATCTTATGGGAAAATACCGTATCTCAGGTGTACCGGTTGTAAATAATTTAGACGAGCGAAAATTAGTTGGTATTATTACAAACCGTGATATGCGTTTTATCCAAGACTACTCAATCAAAATTTCCGACGTAATGACAAAAGAAAAGCTAATTACAGCTCCAGTTGGTACAACGCTGGAAGAAGCTGAAAAGATCCTACAAAAGTACAAAATTGAAAAACTCCCTCTCGTTGATAACAACGGTGTATTACAAGGGCTTATTACAATAAAAGATATTGAAAAAGTAATTGAATTCCCAAATTCTGCGAAGGATAAGCAAGGACGCTTATTAGTTGGAGCAGCGGTTGGTGTAACGGCTGATGCTATGCTTCGTATCGACGCATTAGTAAAAGCTAGCGTAGATGCAATCGTACTTGATACAGCTCATGGACATTCTCAAGGTGTTATTGATAAAGTGAAAGAAGTTCGTGCGAAATATCCATCACTAAATATTATCGCTGGAAATGTTGCTACTGCTGAAGCAACGAAAGCATTAATTGAAGCGGGTGCAAACGTAGTTAAAGTTGGTATTGGACCAGGCTCTATTTGTACGACACGCGTTGTAGCTGGCGTGGGTGTACCACAATTAACAGCAGTTTATGATTGTGCAACAGAAGCTCGTAAACACGGTATTCCAGTTATTGCTGATGGTGGTGTTAAGTACTCTGGTGACATGGTAAAAGCTTTAGCAGCAGGAGCACACGTTGTTATGCTAGGTAGTATGTTTGCTGGTGTTGCTGAAAGCCCTGGAGAAACTGAAATTTATCAAGGTCGTCAATTTAAAGTATATCGTGGTATGGGTTCTGTCGGAGCGATGGAAAAAGGAAGTAAAGACCGTTACTTCCAAGAAGGAAATAAAAAACTTGTTCCAGAAGGTATTGAAGGTCGAGTACCATATAAAGGACCTTTAGCCGATACAGTTCATCAATTAGTTGGTGGATTACGTGCCGGTATGGGATATTGCGGAGCTCAGAATTTAGAATTCTTACGTGAGAATGCACAATTCATTCGTATGTCAGGTGCTGGTTTACGTGAAAGCCACCCTCATCACGTACAAATTACAAAAGAGGCTCCAAACTACTCATTGTAATGTCTTATATACAAATAGACGGAGATTTGATATCTCTGTCTATTTTTTTTTGATTATGTTAGAATAACGGTTATGTGAGTACATAGATATTGGGGGTAGCAAAAGTGAAAGGTATGTTTTGCAAAAGATTCATTGCTTTAGTAACAATGCTTACACTAGCTTGTAGTATGTTGTTACCATATAGCAATGCATCAGCAGAAACAGGAGCTGCTTTAAACATTGAAGCAGGTGCAGCAATTTTAGTTGAAGCGAATTCTGGGAAAATTTTATATCAAAAGAATGCAGATGAATTATTATCAATTGCTAGTATGACAAAGATGATGAGTGAATATTTAGTTCATGAAGCAGTGGATAAAGGAAAACTTAAGTGGGATCAAAAAATTAAGGTTTCTGAATATGCGTATAAAGTTTCACAAGATGCTTCTTTATCAAATGTTGCATTAGAAAAAGGTGGCATTTATACAGTAAAAGAGTTATATGAAGCAATGGCAATCTTTTCTGCAAATGGTGCAACAATTGCATTAGCAGAAGCAATTGCAGGTAAAGAAGTAGACTTCGTAAAAATGATGAATGATAAATCGAAAGAACTAGGGTTGAAAAATTATAAATTTGTCAATTCTACAGGTTTAACGAATAAAGATTTAAAGGGAATGCATCCTGAAGGAACAACAGCGGATGAAGAAAATAAAATGTCTGCAAAGGATGTTGCAACTTTAGCACAACATTTAATTAAAGATTATCCAAAAGTGTTAGATACAGCAAAAATCCCGAAAAAAGAATTCCGTCCAGAAAAAGAGAAGTTTGCAATGTCGAACTGGAACTGGATGTTAAAGGGCTTAGTGAAAGAATATGATGGCGTAGATGGCCTGAAAACAGGCTCGACTCCAGAAGCAGGGGATTGCTTCACTGGTACGGTTGAAAGAAACGGAATGCGTTTTATTTCTGTAGTTATTAAAACAAGTTCTCATACAGCACGTTTTGATGAAACAAAGAAGCTATATGATTATGGATTTGCTAACTTTGAAATGAAGCAAATGTATAAAAAAGATTCTTCAGTAAAAGGACAAGAAACAGTACGAGTAGAAAATGCTAAAGATAAAGATGTAGCAGTTCAAACAAAACAAGCTGTTTCACTTCCGGTGCCAAAAGGAAGTAAAGATGTTTATAAAACAGAATTAAAAGAAGCAAATAAGGGACAAGAAGCACCTATTAAAAAGGGAGCTGCACTTGGCCAAATGGTAATCACACCAAAAGATGCGAATGATCCTGGATTTTTATCTGGTAAGTCATTACAAATAGATCTTGTAACAACGTCTGCAGTAGAGGAAGCGAATTGGTTTACTCGCTCTATGCGCGGAATTGGTTCTTTCTTTAGTGGTATATGGAATAGTGCTGTTGATACAGTAAAAGGTTGGTTTTAAAAGCTCCTCATTGTAGGGGCTTTTTCTTATTCCTATTTTTCATACCGACTTTATGAAAAAGTAGTAGACAAGCATCTGATAGTTAGTGGTAGAATGTAAGAGTATTCTTAATTTTCGCCTTTAACGGGGAAAAGCAATTCACCTAGGGGGGTTTTTGTAACATGACAAATGTAACAGGGACAGAACGTGTAAAACGTGGAATGGCAGAAATGCAAAAAGGCGGCGTTATTATGGACGTAATTAACGCTGAACAAGCAAAAATTGCAGAAGAGGCAGGCGCAGTTGCTGTTATGGCACTAGAGCGTGTACCAGCAGATATTCGTGCAGCAGGTGGCGTTTCTCGTATGGCAGACCCAACAATCGTTGAAGAAGTTATGGGCGCTGTTTCAATTCCGGTTATGGCAAAATGCCGTATCGGTCATCTTGTAGAAGCACGTGTATTAGAATCATTAGGGGTAGACTATATCGATGAGAGTGAAGTATTAACTCCTGCTGATGAAGTATACCATTTAAATAAACGTGATTACACAGTTCCGTTTGTATGTGGTTGCCGTGATATCGGAGAAGCTGCACGTCGTATTGCAGAAGGTGCATCTATGCTTCGTACAAAAGGTGAACCAGGAACAGGAAACATTGTAGAGGCAGTGCGTCATATGCGCCAAGTCAATGCAGAAATCCGTCAAGTTGCAAGTCTACGTGAAGATGAGTTAATGACATATGCAAAAAATACTGGTGCTCCTTATGAAGTACTACTTGAAATTAAACGCCTTGGTCGTTTGCCAGTTGTAAACTTCGCAGCAGGTGGTGTAGCAACACCAGCAGATGCAGCGTTAATGATGCAACTTGGTGCAGATGGTGTATTTGTTGGATCTGGTATCTTCAAATCAGAGAATCCAGAGAAATTTGCACGCGCAATCGTTGAAGCGACGACTCATTATGAGGATTACGAACTAATTGCAAGCCTTTCTAAAGGATTAGGTAATGCGATGAAAGGTATCGAAATTTCAACGTTATTACCAGAACAACGTATGCAAGAGCGTGGATGGTAATTGAAGGAGAACTTTAAAATGGTGAAAATCGGTGTACTAGGTCTTCAAGGTGCAGTTCGTGAGCATATAAAATCAGTTGAAGCAAGTGGTGCAGAAGCTGTTGTTGTAAAGCGTATAGAGCAACTTGAAGAGATTGATGGTCTTATTTTACCAGGCGGTGAAAGTACAACAATGCGCCGTCTTATTGATAAGTATGCTTTCATGGAACCACTTCGTACATTCGCGAAGTCTGGTAAACCAATGTTTGGTACATGTGCAGGTATGATTCTTCTTGCAAAAACACTTATTGGCTATGAAGAAGCACATATTGGTGCTATGGATATTACAGTAGAGCGCAATGCGTTCGGACGCCAAAAAGATAGCTTTGAAGCCGCACTGTCAATTAAAGGTGTAGGAGAAGAATTTATTGGTGTATTTATTCGTGCTCCGTATGTTGTAAATGTAGCTGATGATGTTGAAGTACTTTCCACACATGGTGATCGAATGGTAGCAGTAAAACAAAATCAGTTTTTAGCTGCTTCATTCCATCCAGAATTAACGGATGATCATCGTGTGACAGCATACTTTGTAGAAATGGTAAAAGAAGCGAAAATGAAAAAAGTTGTATAAGTAACTTGCAACTTGTATAAGATTATAGTAAATTGATGGTAACAATTTTATAAAATAAGCGTGTTGATAGGAAGTAGTAACAAATGCCGTTTCTTATAGAGAGTCGATGGTTGGTGGAAATCGATAGAAACAGTTTGTGAATCCATCCTGGAATGGAATGTGGAATATCTTTATGATTAGTAAACATTCCCGGTGAAGAGCCGTTATTTCTACTTGAGAGGAAAGCGGTAATGCTTTCAACTAGGGTGGCAACGCGGGTTAACTCCCGTCCCTTTATATAGGGACGGGAGTTTTTTGTGTTTTATAAAATAAAAGGAGGAGTATATAATGCTTGATATTAAATTTTTACGTACAAATTTTGAAGAAGTAAAAGCAAAGTTACAGCATAGAGGCGAAGATTTAACTGATTTTGGTCGTTTTGAAGAGCTGGATACGAGAAGAAGAGAATTACTTGTTCAAACAGAGGAATTAAAAAGTAAACGTAACGAAGTATCTCAACAAATCTCTGTATTGAAGCGTGAAAAGAAAGATGCAGAAGCTCTAATTCTAGAAATGCGTGAAGTTGGAGAAAAAGTAAAAGATCTTGATAATGAACTTCGTACAGTTGAAGAAGATTTAGAAAGATTAATGTTATCTATTCCAAATATACCTCATGAATCTGCTCCAATTGGTGAAACAGAGGATGATAATGTAGTAGCACGTAATTGGGGAGAAGTGAAAGAATTTGCTTTTGAACCAAAACCACATTGGGATCTTGCTACAGATTTAGGAATTTTAGATTTCGAGCGTGCTGGGAAGGTAACAGGAAGCCGCTTCGTATTCTATAAAGGTGCTGGCGCGAGATTAGAGCGTGCTTTAATTAGCTTTATGCTTGATCTTCATACTGACGAGCATGGATACGAAGAAGTATTACCTCCGTATATGGTAAACCGTGCAAGTATGACAGGAACAGGACAACTTCCGAAATTTGAAGAAGATGCATTCCGTATTGAAAGTGAAGATTACTTCTTAATTCCAACAGCTGAAGTACCTGTAACGAACATGCACCGTGATGAAATCTTAAATAAAGAGCAACTGCCTATACGATATGCTGCATTTAGCTCTTGTTTCCGTTCTGAAGCGGGTTCAGCTGGCCGTGATACACGTGGCTTAATTCGTCAGCATCAGTTCAATAAAGTAGAGCTTGTAAAGTTCGTAAAACCAGAAGATTCTTATGAAGAGTTAGAAAAACTAACAAATGATGCAGAACGCGTGTTACAATTATTAGAGTTGCCATATCGCGTTATGAGCATGTGCACAGGCGATTTAGGATTTACAGCAGCGAAGAAATACGATATCGAAGTATGGATTCCAAGCTATGGCACATATCGTGAGATTTCTTCTTGTAGTAATTTTGAGGCTTTCCAAGCGAGACGTGCAAATATCCGTTTCCGTCGTGAGCCAAACGGCAAACCAGAACATGTTCATACATTAAATGGATCTGGTCTTGCAATTGGACGTACGGTGGCAGCTATTTTAGAGAACTACCAACAAGAAGATGGTACAATTATAATTCCAGAAGTTCTTCGCCCTTATATGGGAGGAAAAACAGTTATTAAGTAAATTTATAAACATTCATCGGTATGAGTGATTGGTAATTATGAGCGTTGTCAGTACTATAATGTAGGAGAGGAAAAGTAAAATTTTCCTTTCCTCATAATTTATTTTAGTAGGGTTGACTAACTGTTTTTCTTTTGATATTATATTTGATGTCAATATGGAGGTATACCCAAGTCTGGCTGAAGGGATCGGTCTTGAAAACCGACAGGCGGCGAGAGTCGCGCGGGGGTTCGAATCCCTCTACCTCCTCCAGATATAATTGACAACAGCGCATATAAGTGGAGATTGGAGAACTCGTTACCAACACGTAACGAGTTTTTATTTTAAAACCAATCATAAAGTATGGTGTAAGGCGATTTTGTCCTTATTACACACTCATATTCCGATGATTATCTTCATAGATATGAAAGGAGTCAACATGGATCTTATTATACAAACGTTTCCTTTAGATGGAAAAACTTTATATTATGTACAATGTCCTGTCTGTAAGAACAATAGAATTTTAAACAGTGGTGCAAATGTGTCACGCATTATAAGCGATGATACATTCCGTAAACTTTGTGGTTGCACTTGTGATGTAAAGCAAACTGCGACAAAAGTAGAGGCGCCAAAAAAAGTTGAAAAAGCAGCTGTAAAGAAAGAAGCAGCTCCAAAACGTACAGGTAAAGTATTAACAGCAGTGATTAACGGGAAAGAAATGACTGTTAAAGAGATTGCTGAAACATACGATATTAGTACAAGTACTGTTCGTCAGCGTATTAACGCTGGAAAACCTGAGAGTGAAATTATTGCTCCGACAAAAAAGAAGTAATTTAATAGAAAAACCCGTGCGTATGCACGGGTTTTTTATTTTACAAGTTTACGTGTTTGTTTTAAAAAATGGCCAATTTTTTTAATGATTGGTTCGATTGAATCACCATCTTTTAAAATATCGTATTCATTAATGTTTAATCGTAAAACAGGGCATGCATTAAAGTTATTAATCCAGTTTTCGTAACGGCCATGCATCTCTTTCCAATACTCAATTGGTGTTTGTTGTTCCATCGGACGTCCGCGTTCTTGGATACGATCAACAATATCATCGAAAGAACCTTCTAAGTAAATTAATAAATCAGGATGAGGGAAGTAAGGAGTCATGACCATAGCGTCAAATAAACCTTTGTATGTTTCATAATCAGTTTCCGTCATTGTACCTTTTTCATGATGCATCTTTGCAAAAATTCCAGTGTCTTCATATATAGAGCGATCTTGAACAAAACCGCCACCGTATTCAAAAATTCTTTTTTGTTCTTTAAATCGTTCTGCTAAAAAGTACACTTGCAAGTGGAAGCTCCAGCGTGTGAAATCAGCATAGAACTTGTCCAAATACGGGTTCGAATCTACCTTTTCAAATGATGTGCGATAACCTAAAGCGTTAGCTAATGCAGTTGTCATAGTTGATTTTCCGACACCTACTGTTCCAGCAATAGTGATTACTGCGTCATTTGGTATATCATATTTTTGCCTTAAATTCATTGTTATTCCGACTCCTTTAAGAGAGTATTTTGAAGGGCGGATAGGATGACGTTTAAATCATCAGGATTTTTTACAAAATCCATATCGTCTCCGTTAAATTTTAATACTGGGATATCTGGATGATCTTTTTTAAAAGTATCCATTGCTGTTTCGTAATCTTTTGTGAGCTGTAGTAAGTAATTTGGATCCATGTTTTTTTCGAATTCTCTTCCGCGCATCGCAATTCGTGTTTGTAATGTTTCCAAGCTAGCTGTTAAATAAACGATAACGTTTGGTACAGGCATATCTTGTGTAAGGATACGATAGATTTGCATGTACTTGTCATATTGAGAATTCTTTAATGTACGGGATGCAAAAATTAAATTTTTAAATATATGATAATCCGCTACTACTGGTTTCCTTTGATTCAAATACTTTATGTTAATATCTTCTAATTGTTTGTATCTATTACAAAGAAAGAACATCTCTGTTTGAAAACTCCATTCGTCGATGTCTTCATAGAATTTTCCTAAAAAAGGATTCTCATCAACAATTTCTTTTAGTAAGTGGAGTTGCATGTGAGTTGAAATTGCCTTCGCAAGTGAGGTTTTTCCAACACCAATTGGTCCTTCAACCGTGATAAATGGTACTCCGGTCACGCTGTTTCCTCCTTTCAATCAGTGATTTACCGTGACTACTAAAAACACAAAACAGAATTATTGTAGCACAGGAGGGAAGCGAGCGGGTTAATTTGATATAAAAAGTTAGAAAATAAATATATGTATTAATTAATTTTTATTTGAGATGACGGTACTATATTTGCTTTTAATGTGGCTTCCATTATTTTTAAAGCATGCAGATTATCCTGATCATGATTAGAGGCAATACAGTCCTGTGGTACATACAGTGTATAATTTCTCATATGAGCATCGTTAGCTGTAAAGAGGATACATATATTCCCGGCGACTCCTGTCAATATTAGATTTTCTATTTTTAAATAGCCTAATAAGGAATTTAAAGGTGTTTCATAAAAAGCAGAGTAATGTGGTTTAATAAAAATGTAATCATCAGTATTTGGAGCAATCTTATGAATGATATTTTCACTATACTCATTTGTACAATGAGTAATTAGTTGGTCAATATCAGATCTCCAAAGTTGATAATGGTCATTAACATAAATTATGGGGTAGCCAAAGGATTTCATTGTTTTCTTTAATTGTAAAATAGGGTTTGTTATAATTTCGCATTTTTTAGCTAGGGTGGGCCCGTGTGAAAATTGAAAATCATTAATCATATCGATAATGAGTAAGGCAGTATTCTTCATATGTAATCCCCTCTCTTTTTTATTAGGGTGGATTGAATTTGTAAAAGTTATCCCATGTGCAGTAAATGGAAAAAAGTGTATTTTATTTTAGGTGAAAGGACTATGGTATGGAACACGATCAAGATATTTATTTTATGCAGTTAGCAATAGAAGAGGCTAAAAAAGCAGAGGCAATACAAGAAGTACCGATTGGTGCAGTTATAGTGTTAGATGGTGAAGTAATTAGTGTTGCTCATAATTTAAGAGAAACTGAACAAAGATCAATAGCTCACGCTGAGTTATTAGCTATTGATGAGGCGTGCAAAAAATTAGGGACATGGCGTTTAGAAGATGCGACGTTATATGTAACATTAGAGCCTTGTCCGATGTGTGCGGGTGGAATTGTTTTATCACGAGTGAAGCGAGTTGTATATGGTGCAAGTGATCCGAAAGGTGGATGTGCAGGGACTTTGATGAATCTTTTAACGGATGAACGCTTTAATCATCAATGCGAGGTAGTTGCTGGTGTATTAGAAGAAGAATGCGGTACTTTGTTAACAAACTTTTTTAGAGAGCTTCGTAAAAAAAGAAAAGCGATAAAAAAATTAGAGAAAAGTAACGAGAATTAACGTATTTGCATTTTGTAAAAAAACAAGTTATACTGATAATGCCTTTTAATGAAGGCAACCGAATATTGGTTTTAACTTTGCCGTGCTAAGCGGGGAGGTAGCGGTGCCCTATACTCGCAATCCGCTCTAGCGAGGCCGAATCCCTTCTCGAGGTTATGCTGCTGTAAGGTCTGCCTTAAGTAAGTGGTGTTGACGTTTGGGTCCTGCGCAACGGGACCCCGTGAACCTTGTCAGGTCCGGAAGGAAGCAGCAATAAGCGGGTCTTCTCGTGTGCCGCAGGAGTGCCTGAACCGAGCTAACTGCTTGAGTAACGCTTATGGTACGTAATCGACAGAAGGTGCACGGCAGTTATATATGTATACAAAACTCACCTTAATACTAAGGTGGGTTTTTTGTATAGAAAATAACTTTTGGAATCTATAAACAGAATGGGTTATAATAAATAAGATAATAACCTTTGAGGGAGGCCGTATTTTCGTGTCATACCAAGCGTTATACCGAACATGGAGACCGCAAAAATTTGAAGATGTAGTTGGTCAAAAGCACGTGACAAAAACGTTGCAAAATGCCCTTCTTCAAGAGAAAGTTTCACATGCTTATTTATTTTCTGGGCCGAGGGGAACAGGAAAAACGACAATTGCAAAAGTATTTGCAAAAGCAATCAACTGTGAACATGCTCCGGTAGCTGAACCTTGTAATGAATGTCCTTCTTGTTTGGGGATTACACAAGGATCTATTTCAGATGTATTAGAAATTGATGCGGCTTCAAATAACGGTGTAGATGAAATTCGAGATATTAGAGATAAAGTAAAATATGCTCCAAGTGCTGTAGAATATAAAGTATACATTATTGATGAAGTCCACATGCTTTCTATGGGTGCCTTCAATGCGCTTTTAAAAACGTTAGAAGAGCCGCCAGGACACGTCATCTTTATTTTGGCGACAACAGAACCGCATAAGATTCCGCCTACAATCATTTCACGTTGCCAGCGTTTTGAATTTCGAAAAATATCAGTAAATGATATTGTTGAGAGATTATCGACGGTTGTGACGAATGAAGGTACGCAAGTAGAAGATGAGGCGTTACAAATTGTTGCACGTGCCGCTGAAGGTGGTATGCGTGATGCGCTTAGTCTTATTGATCAGGCAATATCTTATAGTGATGAGACAGTTACGACAGAAGATGTATTAGCTGTGACAGGTTCTGTTTCCCAGCAATACTTAGGTAACTTAGTAGAATGTATACGTGAAAATGATGTATCAAGAGCATTACGTATCATAGATGAGATGATGGGTAAAGGGAAAGATCCAGTTCGTTTTATGGAGGATTTCATTTACTATTATCGCGATATGCTTTTATATCAAACCTCACCACAACTGGAACATATGTTGGAACGAGTAATGGTAGATGAGCAATTCCGGATGTTAAGTGAAGAAATGCAACCGGAAGTAATCTATGAAATCATTCATACGCTTAGTAAGGGACAACAGGAAATGAAGTGGACAAATCATCCGCGAATTTTCTTAGAAGTTGTTATGGTACAACTGTGTCAACAGTTTATGATGCAAGCGAACGGTGCAGATCGTTTACAAGCAATTATGAACAGGATGCAGCAATTGGAGAAAGAGTTAGAACAAGTCAAAAAGAATGGTGTGCCGGCTGGTGTGCAGCAAGAAGTCAGAGAGACACGTGCAACACCAAAGCCAGTGCGTACAGGTAGTATGAAAATTCCTGTTGGACGCGTAAATGAAGTGTTAAAGCAAGCAAAGCGTCAGGATTTAGAACAATTAAAAGCTGTGTGGGGTGAGTTGTTAGGAAGACTCAAATCATACAACAAAGTAGCGTTTGCTGTTTTATTAGAAAATAGCGAACCGGTAGCGGCTTCGGATGATACTTACGTTTTAGCGTTTCAATATGAGATTCACTGTAAAATGGCAAGCGAGAACCGAGAAGCTATGGATACAGTGGAACAAGCCTTATTTGAACTGTTAAGTAAAAGATTAAATATGATTGCCATTCCAAAAAGTGAATGGGGTAAAATCCGTGAAGATTTTTTACAGCGTGAAGGCGAGAATTCTGAAGAAAGCCCAGAGAAAAAAGAAGACCCTCTTATAGAAGAGGCAGTAAAATTAGTAGGACAAGAACTTATTGAAATAAAAGAGTAATAATAATTAGGAGGAATTAATTATGATGCGTGGCGGAATGGGAAATATGAATAATATGATGAAACAAATGCAAAAGATGCAAAAAGATATGGCAAAAGCGCAAGAAGAACTTGGCGAAAAAACAGTTGAAGGTACAGCTGGCGGCGGTATGGTCACAGTTATTGCAAATGGTCATAAGCAAATTCTTGAAGTGAAAGTTAAAGAAGAAGTTGTAGATCCAGAAGATATCGAAATGTTACAAGACTTAGTGTTAGCTGCAACGAATGATGCACTTAAAAAAGCTGATGAACTTTCAAACTCTACAATGGGTAAATTTACAAAAGGCTTAAACTTACCAGGTGGAATGTTCTAGGAGGATACTGATATATGCATTATCCAGAACCGATATCGAAATTAATTGATAGTTTTATGAAGTTGCCAGGAATCGGACCGAAAACAGCGGTTCGATTGGCATTTTTCGTATTAGATATGAAAGAAGATGATGTGTTAGGTTTTGCAAAAGCACTTGTGAATGCGAAGCGAGATTTAGCGTATTGTTCTGTATGCGGACATATTACTGACCGCGATCCTTGTTATATTTGTAATGATTCGCATCGAGATCAGTCGATTGTTTGTGTTGTGCAGGAACCGAAAGATGTAATCGCAATGGAAAAGATGAAAGAGTATCAAGGTGTATATCATGTGTTACGTGGTGCGATTTCTCCAATGGAGGGAATTGGACCGGAAGACATTAATATCCCGCAACTTTTAAAGCGACTGCATGACGAAACGGTACAAGAAGTGATACTAGCAACAAACCCTAATATTGAAGGGGAAGCTACAGCGATGTATATATCCCGCCTCTTAAAGCCGACAGGTATTAAAGTAACTCGTATTGCACATGGTCTGCCAGTTGGTGGAGATTTAGAATATGCAGATGAAGTGACACTGTCGAAAGCGTTAGAAGGTCGTAGAGAAGTATAAGAGGAGAAACAAAAATGTTCTTTCAAAAAAAGGGTAAATTGCGTAAAGAGTATGATGATAAGCTAATTGTACTATTAGAAAAAGTGAAGAATGAATGGTTACGTCAGAAGAGAATGGTTGAACAAAGTGTGGAACCATCTCAAGATGTACTTTGTTCTTTGAAAATAGCAGAGGCGAAATATTTCTTCTTGTTAAAAGAAGCAAAACGTCGTCCTGTAAAAATGGAACAATGGTAAAAGGTTCTGCTGAAAAAGCAGAACCTTTTATTTTATTTATTAAATATTTAGTGGCTACTTCGTTTGGAAAGAAAGATTAATGGTTTTTATGAAGAAAGTGTTGCCGAATGAAGGTTAACAAGATAAAACAACTGGAGTTGTAGGGTAAATGTTCTTTTTTATCGCCTTGTCCCATACAAATAAATATGTATAGGTCACTTTCATAAGGAGGAAAAAATGAATTCTACAGTTGTTATTGTCGGTATTCTTACTTTAGTTTTTATCTTTCTTGTTTTTGGTGTTTCTTCTAAGCCGTTACGTTTTATAGGAAAAGCGCTCTTTCATGTTACTTTAGGGATAGCATTACTCTTTATCGTAAATGTTGTAGGGACATATTTTGATTTTCATATTCCAATTAACTTGGGAACCGCAACAATCACAAGTATATTAGGCCTACCTGGTGTTGCTGCATTAGTGGTTATTAAGCTTTATATCATGCCAAGATAAAATTATTTTGGCATTTTTTTTAAAAGTGTTGACGAACAAATGATTAATATGGTAAATTAATAAGCGTCGTCAGGAACGAAAGAAAAAAGTTGTTGACAGATTTAACGCAAAATGTTAAATTGTAAAAGTCGCTGAAACGCGATGTTGAACTTTGAAAACTAAACGAAACAAACAACGTGAAACGTCAATTTTTATTTTTAG
>NZ_JAEHBI010000071.1:0-15616 GCF_016483705.1 Bacillus cereus group sp. N6 | reverse complement strand
CCGTGGTGTAGTGGTTAACATGCCTGCCTGTCACGCAGGAGATCGCCGGTTCGACCCCGGTCGGGACCGCCATTTTATATAAAGAAAAGAACGAAACATGTTGTTTCGTATTTTTTTATTTGTTTTAACAAAAAACTAATAAAGACAGTCAAACTATCCTTAGGAAAACTCCTAAGGACTTTTTTATATATTCAAAACCTGTATAATAAAGAGCAGAGAACATTGTGAGTAAAGTAGGTGAAGTCTGTGAGTAAATATGAAATAACAACAAACTCTTCTGAGGAAACACAAAGATTATCAGAAAAACTAGGTGGACTTGTCGGGGCACAAGATGTAATTATTTTAGAAGGAGATCTAGGGGCTGGTAAGACAACTTTTACAAAAGGACTAGCAAAAGGTCTTGGAGTGAAAAGAGTTGTAAATAGTCCAACCTTTAATATTATTAAAGAATATAAAGGGAGATTGCCGCTATATCATATGGACGTGTATCGCTTAGCAGAAAGTGAAGAGGACTTAGGTTTTGATGAGTATTTCTACGGTGAAGGAATTACTGTAGTAGAATGGGCTCATTTAATAGAAGCATTTTTACCGAATGAGAAGTTACAAATTAGTTTATTCCATGCTGGAGATGATACAAGGAAAATTGTACTCGAGCCAATTGGAGATCGATATATTAGATTATGTGAGGAGCTATTACAAGATGAAAGTACTAGCAATTGATACTTCAAATTACGTAATGGGTGTATCCCTTATTGAGGAAGGAAACGTAATTGGGGAAATCATTACAAACTTAACAAAAAACCATTCTGTACGTCTTATGCCAGCTGTAGAGAAATTGTTAAAAGAATGTGGTGTAAAACCGAAAGAATTAACTAAAATAGTTGTAGCTGCTGGACCTGGATCATATACAGGTGTTCGCATAGGTGTGACAGTTGCAAAAACATTAGCTTGGTCACTTCAAATACCAATTGTAGGTGTATCAAGTTTAGAAGTAGTGGCTGCAAACGGTGCTAATTTTGATGGATTAATCTGTCCTTTATTCGATGGAAGACGCGGACAAATTTATACTGGGTTATATACATATGAAGGAGAGCATTTAACTTCTATAGAAGAAGACCGAATCATCCTTATTGTAGACTGGTTGCAAATGTTAAAAGATACAGGAAAGCCTGTTTTATTTATTGGTAACGATGTTAAACTGCACAAAGAGACGATTATCGAACATTTAGGCAACCAAGCTGTATTTGCTCCCTTCACTAAAAATAACCCAAGACCAAGTGAGTTAGCTTTCTTAGGGTTACAAAAAGAAGAACAAGATGTACATTCATTTGTTCCTAGTTATCTTCGTTTAGCTGAAGCTGAAACAAAGTGGTTAGAAAGTCAAAACAAGTAGGAGCTTGCAGAAGATGGATATGATATTTAGAAAGATGGAACTCGATGATATCGCTCAAATTGTAGCTATTGAAGAAGCGTCTTTTTCAACTCCTTGGACTGCAGATGCCTTTCACCGTGAGTTAACGACGAATGAACATGCACATTATGTTGTGCTAGAAAAAGATGGTCGTGTAATTGGGTATTGTGGATTGTGGATAATTATTGATGAATCACATATAACAAATGTAGCTATTTTACCAGAATACAGAGGTCAAAAGCTAGGGGATGCTTTATTGAAAGAAGTTATTTCCGAAGCGAAAGATTTAGGGGTAAAAACGATGACGCTTGAAGTACGTGTATCAAATGAAGTAGCAAAACAGTTATACAGAAAATACGGATTTCAAAATGGTGGAATTCGTAAACGATACTATGCAGACAATCAGGAAGATGGTCTCGTAATGTGGGTGAATATATAATGGAAAAAAATACGATTATACTTGGTATTGAAACAAGTTGTGATGAAACAGCAGTAGCAGTTGTTAAAAATGGAACGGAAATTATTGCGAATGTCGTTGCATCACAAATTGAAAGTCATAAACGTTTTGGCGGAGTTGTACCAGAGATTGCATCCCGTCATCATGTAGAAGAAATTACAGTTGTGTTAGAAGAAGCTTTAAAAGAAGCAAATATCACATTTGATGATATTGATGCAATTGCTGTAACAGAAGGACCTGGGTTAGTAGGAGCGCTTTTAATAGGGGTAAATGCAGCGAAAGCAGTGGCTTTTGCACATGATATTCCTCTAGTGGGTGTTCATCATATAGCTGGGCACATTTATGCGAACCGTTTAGTAAAAGAAGTTCAATTCCCACTACTATCACTTGTTGTATCTGGTGGACATACGGAGCTTGTTTATATGAAAGAACATGGTTCATTCGAAGTGATTGGTGAAACAAGAGATGATGCAGCTGGAGAGGCATATGATAAAGTAGCTCGAACATTATCCATGCCATATCCAGGTGGTCCTCACATTGATCGCCTTGCACATGAAGGGGAACCGACAATCGATTTGCCTCGTGCATGGCTAGAACCTGATTCGTATGATTTCAGTTTCAGTGGATTGAAATCAGCAGTTATCAACACTGTGCATAACGCGAAACAACGCGGGATAGAAATTGCACCGGAAGATTTAGCAGCAAGTTTCCAAGCGAGTGTAATAGATGTGCTTGTAACGAAAGCATCTCGTGCAGCAGAAGCGTATAACGTAAAGCAACTGCTTCTTGCTGGTGGAGTAGCTGCGAATAAAGGACTTCGCGCACGTTTGGAAGCGGAATTTGCGACAAAAGAAAATATCGAGCTAATTATTCCTCCACTATCTTTATGTACCGATAATGCAGCGATGATTGCAGCCGCAGGTACAATTGCATATGAACAAGGAAAACGTGCTACATTAGCTCTAAATGCAAATCCAGGATTAGATATTGAAGAATAGTTATGCACAAAATTAACCACAGCTTGTGGATAAAACCCATATTATCTGTTGATAATGTGGGTTTTATTGTGTATATAAAATGTTGATAACTTTTTTGGAAGTTGTGGATAATGTGGAAAAGTTATTTTGGGGTTTATTTTATAAAGGTGGATATGTGTATAAACCTGTGGATAAAGCAGAAGAAGTCTGACCTTTGAATGTATTCTTTTTTGGGAAATAAATCGCAAGAAGATATCTCTAAAAAACATTTTGAAATGTCCCCTTATTATAGGGGCGAGCCAACATTGTCAAACTTTGTCGGTAAATCGGTATGTCGTGTCGAATCGTTTATACCCCAGCTAGAAGATAAAAAGGATGTCGCATAGTCAAAAATCCCGACTTATGAGACATCCTTCTTATTCATACTCTTATAAATGTAATTCTTCCCATTCTGCCATACAAGCATCAAGTTGCTCTTGTAGTGTTTGCTTTTTCGTTGTAATTTCACTAGCCTTTTCATAATCTGCGTATATTTCTGGTAAGCAAAGTTGATCTTCTAACGTAGCAATTTCTTCTTCAAATTCTACAATATTTTGTTCTAGTTCCTCAATTTTTCGAGTGCGTTGACGTTCTAATTGTTTACGCTCTTTTTCTTCGAGATAATTTAATTTTTCTTGCGCTACAGTTTTTTGAACAGGTGCTTGGTTTTCTTGCTGTTCTTGTTGTTCAAATGCTGCACGTTCAATCATTTCATTTTTCTTCTCCACATAGTAATCGTAATCGCCTAAATACTCTTGTGCACCTTCTGTTGACAACTCAACAACGGTCGTCGTTACACGATTAATAAAGTAGCGGTCATGTGAAACAAATAGAAGGGTGCCTGGATAATCAATTAAAGCATTCTCCAAAATTTCTTTACTATTTAAATCAAGATGGTTCGTAGGTTCATCGAGAATTAATAAATTTGATTTTTGCATCATAAGTTTTGCAAGAGCTAATCGAGCTTTTTGTCCACCACTAAGAGAAGATACTGGTTTTAGTACATCATCCCCTGTGAATAAGAAGTTACCTAATATCGTGCGAATTTCTTTTTCGGGCTGCAATGGATATTCATCCCATAACTCATTTAAAACTCGCTTAGAAGATGTTAAGTTTGCTTGTTCTTGATCATAATAACCAACAGATACATTGGATCCGAAAGAAACATCACCATTTAATAGTGGTAACTTATTCACAAGTGATTTTAATAATGTGGATTTTCCAATTCCGTTTGGACCAACTAAAGCAACGCTATCCCCGCGAGTTAAGCGCATAGTTACATGTTCAATAATCGGATCATCATCATAGCCGATAGTTGCATCCTTTACTTGTAAAACATCATTTCCACTTTGTTTTTCGATATCGAAGTGGAAGGATGCTGACTTAGAATCACCTAATGGTCTAGTCAATAATTCCATTCTATCTAATTGTTTACGACGGCTTTGAGCACGTTTTGTCGTAGATGCGCGCGCTATATTTTTTTGAACGAAATCCTCAAGCTTAGCGATTTCATCTTGTTGTTTTTCATAACGTTTCATGTCTTGCTCGTATAATGCTGATTTTAAGTCTAAATATTTACTGTAGTTACCAACAAATCGTCTGCTTTCTTTATTCGAAATTTCATATACTTGTGTAACGAGTTTATCTAAGAAATAACGGTCATGGGAAACGATTAGTATTGCGCCAGGATAGCCTTGTAAATATTGTTCAAGCCATGTTAATGTTTCGATGTCTAAATGGTTTGTAGGCTCGTCCAAAATAAGTAGGTCTGGTTTCGTTAATAATAATTTACCGAGAGCTAATCGTGTTTTTTGTCCACCGCTTAATGTAGAAATCGTCGTCTGGTGCGTTTCAACTGGGAAGCCAAGACCACTTAAAATCGAGCGAATATCTGCTTCATATTGATATCCACCTTGATCTTTATAATCTAATTGCAATTGGTCATAATCAGCTAATAATCTTTCATATGTAGCCTCGTTTGAAAAGTTTTCTTCTTTTCCCATCTCTTGCTCTAGCCTTCGAAGTTTTGTCTCCATTTGCTGCAAGTGTGTAAAGACGGTTAACATTTCATCCCAAATTGTTAAAGACGTTTCTAACCCGGTATTTTGAGCTAAATATCCGATTGAGACATCTTTTGGTTTTATAATTTCGCCACCATCATGAGATAGCTCACCAGCTATTATTTTTAATAGTGTAGATTTTCCGGCCCCATTTCGTCCGACTAATGCGATACGATCTTTCGTTTGAACTTCCAATTTTATGTTTGCAAGAATCGTTTCGGCACCGTATAATTTCGTAAGCGCGTTTACTTGTAATAAAATCAATGTTTTCACCTCAAATAATTTCTTAACTTTGCCATGTTTATATTTCTCAATCATACTAAAAATAGTGTATAGTTTAAAATAAAGAGAGAATACTTCTTCTCTTTATTATACAGGGAAATTCATGAGTGCTAAACTTCTGTATTTGATTCAAGTATATGAATAAAGGTAGGAAGAGAGGAGAGGTTATATGGAGCAGCAAAAAATTCCACAGGCCACTGCCAAACGATTGCCTCTATACTATCGATTTATCCAAAACTTATCTCTTTCTGGTAAGCAACGTGTTTCATCAGCCGAATTGAGTGAAGCGGTAAAAGTTGATTCCGCAACGATTCGAAGAGATTTTTCATATTTTGGAGCGTTAGGGAAAAAAGGTTATGGATATAACGTAAATTATTTATTATCATTTTTCCGTGAAACACTCGACCAAGATGATATAACACGTGTAGCACTTATTGGAGTAGGTAATTTAGGGACCGCTTTCTTACATTATAATTTCACGAAAAACAATAATACAAAAATTGAAATGGCGTTTGATGTTAGTGAAGAGAAAGTCGGGACAGAAATCGGGGGCATTCCTGTATATCATTTAGATGAATTAGAAGAACGTTTATCAACTGATATACAAGTGGCAATATTAACAGTACCCGCTACAGTGGCACAATCTGTAGCAGATAGATTGGCAGAAACGAACGTGCATGGTATTTTAAATTTCACACCAGCGCGCTTAAATGTGTCAGATAATATAAGAATTCACCATATTGATTTAGCGGTAGAGTTACAAACACTTGTTTACTTTTTAAAGAATTATCCACAATAAAACGCAGAGGAAGCGACCTCTGCGTTTTATTATTGTTTTTTCTTTGTGAATTTAACTAAGATAAGGCGAAGTGCCAAATTAAAATCAATTGTTGCCATAACTGCAAATAGTATTGTCCACATATTCCAGATTGTATCTGTTACGTTCGTAATGGCGAAGCGTGTAAAGATACATCCTAGAAGGAAGTACAATGCAGCCATGAACAATGGTGAGTTCCTCATACTAAAAATCCTCCGATAAAGCCTTGCATTTTTTCAGCTTCTTTAATCATTTCTTGAATTTGTTCATTGCTCATTAAAACTTGAGCAACTGCAACTAATGTATTCATTGCAACATGAGCTGCGATAGGGACGATAATACGCTTCGTTTTTACATATAAAAAGGCGAATACGAGTCCCATAGAAGTGTATACCAATAAGTGAGTGAAATCAAAATGAATTGCTGCGAATACAAGAGAACTAATGATAGCAGCAATAAAGAAGTTAAACTTCTTATAAAGTGTACCAAATAAAATTTTTCTAAATACGATTTCTTCCAAAATAGGTCCTATTATAGAGATAACGATAAGGAACCAAGGTGTCGTTTTTGCGATATCCATAAGTCTTGCTGTATTTTCTGATCCAGGTTTAATTCCTAATACACGCATTTCTATCATACCGGCAATACTTTGTGAGAAAAATGCTAGGAAGAACCCGATAAAAATCCAACCAATCGTAGCTGGAACAGTAGAGCGCATTGTATCTAAACGTCTGTCACGAATATCTGTTCTAAGTAACCAAAGTACGATACATAATGCAATAAAGAAGCTAATGATTGCCCAGTGGCCAGTTATGAGTTGAAATTTCTCTTCTCTAGTAAATCCCCTGTTATCATAAAGTCCAGTTTTCAGCAGAAGTGGTAATCCAGCAATGGATGATAACTGCATTAAAATGTATGTAACGATAACCCACCAATATTGTTTTTTCAAATGGTTTAACCATCCTTTCTAACTCTAGTGTATGAGATAAGGTAGGATAACATGTAAGTATGCTACCTACGATATAAACCTCGCTTAAATTATGTTTTTTTCGTAAATCCTTATTTGAAATTATAATAGAAGACAGGAGAAAGTTGTGTGTATAGCGAAAACAACTTAGGGTGTCCTTTCATATTGTAACATACGAGTAGGGGAAACAACGATTCATATAGTAAAGGTAGAAGAAGAGGGACTCTATATAGAAAAGTGTATAGCTTAATTTGCGAAAAAATTATGATTTTTTTACTTGCAAAAGAAATTGAGATTATTTATTATTATAAGTGTGTTAGCACTCGGGTGACTTGAGTGCTAATAAATAAAATTTACATAACAAAATGAGGAGGTTATTGTTCATGCTAAAGCCATTAGGTGATCGCGTTGTAATTGAGCTTGTTCAAGCAGAAGAAAAAACAGCAAGTGGTATTGTATTACCAGACACTGCAAAAGAAAAACCACAAGAGGGTAAAGTTATTGCAGTAGGTACTGGTCGAGTGCTTGAAAATGGTGAGCGTGTTGCTCTAGAGGTAGCTGCAGGTGATCTTATCATCTTCTCAAAATATGCAGGTACTGAAGTAAAATATGAAGGTACTGACTACTTGATTTTACGTGAAAGTGACATTTTAGCAGTTATCGGTTAATTATATAAATCTTAAAAAATTCAAGGGGGTCAATTATTATGGCAAAAGATATTAAATTTAGTGAAGAAGCACGTCGTTCGATGCTTCGCGGTGTCGACACTCTTGCAAACGCAGTAAAAGTAACGCTTGGACCAAAAGGTCGTAACGTTGTACTTGAGAAAAAATTTGGTTCACCACTTATTACAAATGATGGTGTAACAATCGCAAAAGAAATCGAATTAGAAGATGCATTCGAAAACATGGGTGCAAAATTAGTAGCAGAAGTTGCTAGCAAAACAAATGATGTAGCTGGTGACGGAACAACAACTGCAACTGTATTAGCACAAGCTATGATTCGTGAAGGTCTTAAAAACGTAACAGCTGGTGCGAACCCAATGGGTCTTCGTAAAGGTATCGAAAAAGCTGTTACTGCTGCAATTGCAGAATTAAAAGAGATTTCTAAACCAATCGAAGGCAAATCTTCTATCGCACAAGTAGCTGCTATTTCTGCAGCTGACGAAGAAGTAGGTCAATTAATCGCTGAAGCAATGGAGCGCGTTGGTAACGACGGCGTTATTACTTTAGAAGAATCTAAAGGATTTACAACAGAATTAGACGTAGTAGAAGGTATGCAATTTGATCGTGGATATGCATCTCCTTACATGATTACTGATTCTGACAAAATGGAAGCAGTTCTTGATAACCCATACATCTTAATTACTGATAAGAAGATTTCTAACATCCAAGAAATCTTACCAGTATTAGAGCAAGTGGTACAACAAGGTAAACCACTTCTTATCATCGCTGAAGATGTAGAAGGCGAAGCTTTAGCTACATTAGTAGTGAACAAACTTCGTGGTACATTCAATGTAGTAGCTGTTAAAGCTCCTGGATTTGGTGACCGTCGTAAAGCAATGCTAGAAGATATCGCAATCTTAACTGGTGGCGAAGTAATCACTGAAGAATTAGGTCGTGACTTAAAATCTGCTACAATTGAATCTTTAGGACGTGCTGGTAAAGTTGTTGTAACGAAAGAAAACACAACTGTAGTTGAAGGTATCGGAAATTCACAACAAATCGAAGCTCGCATCGGTCAAATCCGCGCGCAATTAGAAGAAACTACTTCTGAATTCGATCGTGAAAAATTACAAGAGCGTCTTGCAAAACTTGCAGGTGGCGTAGCAGTAATTAAAGTAGGTGCAGCAACTGAAACTGAGTTAAAAGAGCGCAAACTTCGCATTGAAGATGCACTTAACTCAACTCGTGCAGCAGTAGAAGAAGGTATCGTTGCAGGTGGTGGTACTTCACTTATGAACGTATACACGAAAGTAGCTTCTATCGTAGCTGAAGGCGACGAAGCAACAGGTATCAACATCGTACTTCGCGCACTAGAAGAGCCAGTTCGTCAAATCGCAATCAACGCTGGTCTAGAAGGATCTGTAGTTGTAGAGCGTCTAAAAGGCGAAAAAGTAGGCGTTGGTTTCAACGCAGCTACTGGCGAGTGGGTTAACATGCTTGAAACTGGTATCGTAGATCCAGCTAAAGTAACTCGTTCTGCACTTCAAAACGCAGCATCTGTTGCAGCTATGTTCTTAACGACTGAAGCTGTAGTTGCTGACAAGCCAGAACCAAATGCACCAGCAATGCCTGACATGGGCGGCATGGGCATGGGCGGTATGGGCGGAATGATGTAATTCCGTTTGCTCGAAAAACATCCATTTCTATATAGAAATGGATGTTTTTTTATGTTTTTTAGAAAAGGAAATTAATTTCTGTAGAATTTTGTCGCTTTCTCTCTTGACCATATCGATACTTCATTGTTAGAATCTAGGGAGATAATATAAAAAAATCCTTCATATATCCTCGATGATATGGTTTGAGAGTCTCTACCGGGTTACCGTAAACAACCTGACTATGAAGGCAGTGCGTCTTATATTTATAAAGAGCGGAAGACTATCTTTCTTTATAAAGCCAGACCCCTGCCTTTTCTTTGTTATGAGACTAGAGGCGGAGGACTGGCTTTTTTTATTATATTAGTAATGCTTTTTGCCTAATTGGTAAAAATATTTATATACGAGAACTAACGTTGGGGTGATTATTTTGAAGAAGCAGCATGATACAATTATCGTTTTAGATTTTGGGAGTCAGTACAATCAGTTAATAGCACGTCGAATTCGTGAGTTCGGTGTATACAGTGAACTTCATCCACATACAATTACTGCAGAAGAAATTAAAGCAATGAATCCAAAAGGGATTATCTTCTCTGGTGGACCAAATAGTGTATACGGTGAAGGCGCATTACATTGTGATGAAAAAATCTTTGAACTAGGATTACCGATCTTTGGTATTTGTTACGGTATGCAGCTTATGACGCAACACTTCGGTGGGAAAGTAGAACGTGCAAACCACCGTGAGTACGGAAAAGCTGTTCTTAAAGTAGAGAACGAATCAAAATTATATGCGAACCTTCCAGAAGAGCAAGTTGTATGGATGAGCCATGGTGACTTAGTAACTGGTTTACCTGAAGGATTCGTAGTAGATGCAACAAGTGAGTCTTGTCCAATTGCTGGTATGAGCAATGAAGACAAAAACTTATACGGTGTACAATTCCACCCAGAAGTACGTCATTCTGAGCACGGTAACGATTTAATTAAAAACTTCGTATTCGGCGTATGTGGTTGTTCTGAAGGATGGAACATGGAGAACTTTATCGAAGTAGAATTAGAGAAAATCCGTGAAACTGTTGGAGACAAAAAAGTACTATGCGCACTTAGCGGCGGTGTAGACTCTTCTGTTGTAGCAGTATTAATTCATAAAGCAATCGGCGATCAATTAACATGTATTTTCGTTGACCACGGCTTACTTCGCAAAGGTGAAGCAGAAGGCGTTATGAAAACATTCAGCGAAGGCTTCCACATGAACGTTATTAAAGTGGATGCACAAGAACGCTTCATGAACAAGTTAAAAGGTGTAGAAGATCCAGAACAAAAACGTAAAATCATCGGTAATGAATTCATTTACGTATTTGATGATGAAGCTTCTAAATTACAAGGAATGGACTTCCTAGCGCAAGGTACACTTTATACAGACATCGTTGAAAGTGGTACAGCAACTGCACAAACAATTAAATCTCACCATAACGTTGGTGGTCTTCCAGAAGACATGCAGTTCAAATTAATTGAGCCTTTAAACACGTTATTTAAAGATGAAGTACGTGTATTAGGATCAGAACTAGGAATTCCTGATGAAATCGTATGGCGTCAACCATTCCCAGGCCCTGGTCTTGGTATTCGTGTATTAGGTGAAATCACAGAAGAGAAATTAGAAATCGTTCGTGAATCTGATGCGATTTTACGTGAAGAAATTATTAAAGCGGGCTTAGACCGCGAAGTTTGGCAATACTTCACTGCGCTTCCTGGTATGCGTAGCGTAGGTGTTATGGGTGATGAGCGTACTTACGATTACACAGTAGGTATCCGCGCAGTAACATCTATCGACGGTATGACAGCTGACTGGGCACGTATCCCTTGGGACGTATTAGAGAAAATCTCTGTACGTATCGTAAACGAAGTAAAACACGTTAACCGTATCGTGTATGATATAACAAGTAAGCCACCAGCAACTATCGAGTGGGAATAGTATTATAAAAAAAGATCCATCTATTGCTCATGCATAGATGGATCTTTTGTGTTTTGCTCTTAATACGAACGAAAATGCAAAAGTTTGTAAAAATGTTCGTTTTTAAATTGACAAAACTACTTCATCGAGTTAATATGAGTATGTAATTCAAACGAAAAGTGAATATTATGCCGTCGTATAATATCGGGGATATGGCCCGAAAGTTTCTACCTAGCTACCGTAAATGGCTTGACTACGAGGCGTTTAGATAAAGATGAGGGTAAACTTGTCTTTATTCATAGAACGCTTCCATGTATATGCAATGGAAGCCTTTTTTATTTTTAATAGATAAAAGAGGGCTAGGGAGATTACGGCGAGTAATCATATAACGGGGGAAACGTAAGATGAAACGCTATTTTCAGTTTGATGAACTCGGTACAAATTATAAAACAGAGTTCATAGCAGGTTTAACGACATTTTTATCTATGGCTTATGTACTATTTGTCAATCCTGCTACGCTGTCACTTGGAAATGTTAAAGGGTTACCAGCAGGTACAGGAATGGATCCGGGTGCAGTATTCGTTGCTACAGCATTAGCAGCAGCGATTGGTTCGTTAATTATGGGGATATTCGCGAAGTATCCGATTGCTTTGGCGCCGGGTATGGGAATTAACGCGTTCTTTGCTTATACGGCAGTGTTAACGATGGGTATTCCATGGCAGACAGCAATTGCTGGAACGTTAATGTCAGGTATTATCTTTATTATTCTTACAGCTTCAGGTATTCGTGAAAAAATCATTAATGCAATTCCATCAGAGTTAAAGTTTGCAGTAGCGGCAGGTATCGGATTATTCATTGCCTTCCTTGGCTTCCAAAATGCCGGAATTATCGTGAAAAATGATGCTGTTCTTGTTGGGTTGGGGGATTTAACAAAGGGCACAACGTTACTAGCAATCTTCGGGGTTGTTACTACAATCATCTTCATGATTAAGAAAGTTAATGGTGCAGTGTTCTACGGTATGATTCTTACAGCAATTTTAGGAGTAGCGACAGGATTAATTGATACTCCAAAAGCTGTAGTGGGAGCAATACCGAGTCTAGAACCAACGTTCGGTGTGGCGTTAACTCACTTCGGAGATATTTTCACTGTTCAAATGGTGATTGTTATTATAACGTTCTTCTTTATCGATTTCTTTGATACAGCAGGTACACTTGTAGCGGTTGCGAATCAAGCTGGATTAATGAAGAACAATAAATTACCACGTGCAGGAAAAGCATTATTTGCAGATGCGATTGCAACTGTAATCGGTGCGATCTTAGGTACATCAACAACAACGTCTTACATTGAATCTTCTGCAGGGGTAGCAGCGGGTGGACGTTCTGGATTTACAGCAGTTGTAACAGCAGGATTCTTCTTGCTGGCACTATTCTTCTCGCCATTATTAAGCGTTGTAACACCAGCTGTAACAGCGCCAGCATTAATTATTGTAGGGATCTTGATGGTTTCATCTTTAGGCGAAATTGATTGGAAGAAATTCGAGATTGCAGTACCAGCATTCTTTACAATCATTTCAATGCCACTTACGTATAGTATTGCGACAGGGATTGCAATCGGGTTTATCTTCTATCCAATTACAATGGTAGTAAGTGGTCGTCGTAAAGAGATTCATCCAATTATGTATGTTATGGGAGTTTTATTCGTACTATATTTCATCTACGTTCGTAAATAAAAGGGGTTTTTTGAAAGGTCTAGACTTAAGGGGAGTCTAGACCTTTTTTGCGTCTTCAGAAAATCTTAAGGATTTCCGAGCGTTTTTCTTCAGAAGTTTTCCTATAATAGAAGTTAGGGATTAAAAAAGTGATGGGGGAGATATTGTGGCGCACGAAACAATACTTGTCGTAGATGATGAAAAAGAAATTAGAAATCTTATTACAATCTATTTAAAGAATGAAGGATATAAAGTGTTGCAAGCAGGAGACGGAGAAGAAGGATTACGTTTACTAGAAGAAAATGAAGTACATCTAGTCGTATTAGATATTATGATGCCAAAGGTAGATGGTATTCATATGTGTATGAAAGTAAGAGAATCGAAAGAAATGCCGATTATTATGCTTTCTGCGAAAACGCAAGATATGGATAAAATTTTAGGATTAACAACAGGTGCAGATGATTACGTAACGAAACCATTTAATCCGTTAGAGTTAATCGCAAGGATTAAATCTCAGTTACGTCGTTATATGAAGATGAATGGTTTTGCTCTTCAAAATGAGGACGAGTTAGAAATTGGAGAGATGAAAATAAACATCTCTACTCATACAGTCATTGTGGATGGAGAAGAAGTGAAACTGACCCCGAGGGAATTTTCGATTTTAGAATTACTAGCTCGTAATCCGGGGATGGTCTTTAGCGCGGAACAAATTTATGAAAAGGTTTGGAACGAAAGATCTTTCCAGTCGGATAACACGGTAATGGTTCATATTCGGAAAGTGCGTGAAAAGATTGAGGAGAATCCAAGGAAGCCAATATATATAAAAACAGTATGGGGAGTGGGGTATAAGATTGAAAAAGATATTTAATCCATTTACTTATGTTAGGAAATTTCGAGAATTAATTGGAAAGATAATGAAGAGTGTGAAACGGAGTGTGCGAATTCAACTTATTACTGCGTTTACTGCTTGTGCGCTATTAGGTCTTTTGTCAGCAAAGGCAGCAGCGCCGTTTTTTGAGAATGCGAATCGGAAGGCGATGATCGATTATCGGGCTGGTATGGAGGAGATTAATCAACAAGCTCAAGGAGCGGCAAATAGTTCGGTTCATGAAAATAAATTAGAAGCTATATCCGATATGATCGAAAGGGAGAACCAAAGTTTAGAGCGAGGACCTAGAGCTTTAAAAATATTGGTTACTGACGAGAGCGGTAAAGTTTTATATAAAACGAAGCAGGCGCAAGAAGAGCAAATTGATTTGCATAATACGATTCGTAATGCAGCATCATTTGCGATCAACTATTCAAATGGCCAAGATGCATTTGAAAGTACAAGAAAAGAATTTATAGCTTTTGCACCTATTACAATAGAAGATAAGAATTTATACATGTTTGTTAGTGGGATTCCAGAAGGTGAAGTAATATATGATACGCAAGAAGGGCCGTTTCCATTTTGCATAGGTGTACTCGTATTTATTTTCTCTTTCTTCTATATAACAAAGAGAAAGATGAAGCAAATTGAAGCGATGGCACAAGGTGTAAAGGAAATAGAAAAAGGCAACTTAGCGTATCGTATTGAGAAGAAAGGTGAGGACGAGATTGCGTCTTTAACTGAGAATATTAATAATATGGCAGAAGAGCTTATGAATAATATAGAAAAGGAACGTAAATTAGAGAAGCAAAAGAATGAGCTTATTACGAATGTATCTCACGATTTGCGTACACCACTGACTTCTATTATGGGTTACTTGCGATTACTTCGAGATTCTAAATATGAAAATAAAGAACAACATGATGAGTATACGAGAATTGCTTTTGCGAAGTCGGAGCAGTTAAAGAATTTAATAGAAGATTTATTTGAGTATACGAAGTTAACAAATGAGCAAGTTGTATTAGAAAAACAAGAGGTTTGTATAAATGAGTTATTGGAGCAATTAATAGAAGAGTTAGTACCGCAGGCAGAAGAGCATGGACTTGCGTTTGTTAAGAAGTTTCCTGAGGAACGTGCTTATGCAGCGGTTGATTCGGAAAAGATGGTACGTGTATTTGATAATCTATTAATGAACGCGATTAAGTATAGTAAAGATGATGGGGAGATAAAAGTTTCTCTTCAAAGGCAGCGCCGGGATATACAAATTGTAATTGCGAATCATAGTGAAGAGTTTACGAGAGAAGAGCTAGGGAGTTTGTTTGAACGTTTTTATAAGAAGGATCAATCTAGAAGTAGAGTAACAGAAGGATCGGGACTTGGATTAGCGATTGCGAAAAGTATTGTTGAGCTGCAAGGTGGTAGTATTCGAGCAGAATATGAGGATGGTATTATTCAGTTTATCGTCTCGTTACCAATTATAGAAAAATAATAAATGAATAGAATGATATTTGATAAAAAGGCTTATTTTAAAAGAAATAAGCCTTTTTATATTTTTTTAGAAAAATATGTTGACGATTAGAGTATAGAGGTGTAATATAGGACAAGTCGCCGATGCAATAACGCAGAACGCGGCAAACGAAATAAAAAACTTAGTTGACATTGAAACATGAAGATGTTAACATAAGGGAGTCGCAAATGAGCGACCGAGTAGTTCTTTGAAAACTGAACGAAACAAACAACGTGAAACGTCAATTTTTATTTTTA
>NZ_JAEHBI010000070.1:0-15643 GCF_016483705.1 Bacillus cereus group sp. N6 | reverse complement strand
ATATCTTATCAATGAAATTTTTGGTGTAACAGCATAAAGTTCAATTCCGCTAGGAATCTTTTGCTCTTTTTTCATATCCCACTATTTTTGCACCAGAACCGTTTTTATATGAAAAGAATAAAAACAGAAAAATATTTAATTTTTATCCTTCTTAGTGTTCCTATCATAAGACCCTCAATGTTTTTTGAAATACAACTTCATAAAAATTCCAATTTTAGGGTTTTTCAAGCGTTAGGAGCGCCACTGTTAAAGCTATCTTGGCTATTTTTATAGAATTTGTCCATTAACAAATCCCTTCTTGTGGGTAGTAATATTCAATTGATTAATGCTAAATTTATTTTCGACGGTTCTGTTACAAAGTCTTAAACGCTCTTACAAATATAGGGTTAAAATACGATGAATAAATATACGCGTTATGAAAAATATACAAAGTATCGTATGAATGAATCATTCATTATGTCCGGTCGCTTGTTAACTTTACAACGGAATCTTTTTTAGGACACTATTTAAGAATTTAGTAAGTATATTATATACAACTAGGTTGGAGGTAAATATGAAATCAAAAGTAATTTTATGGTTATTCGTAATATCAATTTTCCTTATTTTAACTTCAAATTCTGATGCTTTTTTAAATTGGAAATCTACTCCTATTTTTCAGAAATCTATGTTAATTTTTTTGAGTATTGATTTTTTGATACTAATAGTACTCGCTGTTAGATCCCTTTTTATAAAATAAAAAGTACTTGTTATTTCAGTGACATTAAACAAGTAAATTCACTATAGATTTTCTTGTTTAAAATGTATGTTTATAAAATTAATAATTTTTGGTTTTCGAATTGTTGAATTTATTTTGAAAGGGGTGCTCATATGTTTTTTAATCAAAAAGTAACTTTTATTTATGCAGATATAAATAATAAACTTGTTTCATTTAATTACAATAACGATCTTGCATATATTAGGTCATATTTATCAAATAGGGGGATTGTAACCTCTCAGTATACTGAGGAAAGGCCGGCAGACATAGAAACAATTTCTGATGACATTTCTTTTTCATCAGGAGATTATATTATTTTTTATATTGACACATATAGAAATTTAAAATTATCACAGGGAATCTGTAGAAAATTGACGTCTAACGATTTTTTTGATAGTAAATGTGTTTTTTTATTTGATAATGAATTTTTGAAAGAAAAAAATTCATTATCAGAGTTAATTGATAATCAATTTACTAACAGTGAATTAGACCTATTAGTTAATTATTTAAATGGTAATACGGAGCAAAATGAAATTAATCAGTATATATATAAAAATGACCTTATACCGATAGACGAAATTAATACAGTAGGGTTTCAAATTAATGAATATAATTCACTAGATGTTATTGAGGAAGAGCTTTTTTATGTTAAGGAAAAAATTAATGAAATTAAATTCCTAATACCTTTAGTAATAAAATCATGCGAAAATTCCGAACAATTATCACAGTTTTTGGCACGTCAGAGAGAAGTACAGTTTCACTTAATATTGTCAGAAGAATGCATTATAGAGGAGATTTTTAACAATAGCCAAATTAAAAAATTGACTCTAACAGCGAAAAATTCTATTCGTATAGATAAAATACTAAGGATTAGTAAACAAAAAATAAAATTGAATTTTGTTTTTTGTATAGACTCTGAACAAACTTTACTGGAATGTTTGCAATCTATAAAAAAAATGCTGAATATGGGCATTAATATTGAAAATATATGTTTTCAAGATAAGAAGAAAATTATAATAAATGAAATGTTGCTAAAACTAATCGGTGAGATTAAGAAAGAATCTAGGATAGGTAGCTTGAATGATCCTTTATACAATGGAGTCCTAATGTTTTATTCGGGAATGTACACATCCAATATACTTGATGGTGCGGTAAAACATATTCAGGTAAATCAGCAATTAGGGGAAGAAGATTTACGAAAACTTTCAAAAATTGTTAGTCTTAATAGTGCATTAATATCATCTAGCACTTCTAAATCAGGTGAGGATAACTATCGATACTTTTTAGAAAATGAAGAAATTCAGTTAGAGGATAGTTTTTATGCCAATTCTTTAAAATCATCCAATGAAATGGATGTATTCTCTCATCATCACACACAAAAAAATAATAAAATTCAATTAGATAACTATGCGATTCAAGATTTATATTTTGAAGCATACAGTAAAGATAATAAAAATAATGCTACTATATTGAATTTGAATACAAAAGATGATTTAGATTGCTTCTTAGAGGATGTAAAATATTTTGAACAAACAGGTGGATTTAAGCATCGATACCAAATAAATTCGAAATTATTAGATTCTTGTCGATGGTTAGGTATGGGTGGTTGCTCAGTTAGTAATGTTCCTAGATTAATTTTGAATCAAGATAAATCAGTATCTCCATGTTTTAATTGCAATAAAATTATTGGCACTCTAAATGAAGAATTGTTTGAGTTGAAGGAAAACTCACAAATGATTATAGAAGAAGAAAAATTGAAAAGAGGCTGTGCAACTTGTGAGGTAAAAGATATTTGTTCTAAGTGCACTTTTTTACCAGATTATATGTCATCAGAGCAATATTGCACTATACGAAAAAAGCAGCCAATTTTAGAAAAATATATTCAATCTTCCCAAGTATTAAACTTTGTTTTTAATTATTCAAATTATTTAAATTCTAATTCGATAGAGATAAAGGATATAAAATTATCTAATACATATACCTCTCAATTATTTAAAGAAAAAAGAATTGAATTAGATAGTATTTTAATAAATAATAATATACACTTATTAAGATTTAAGGATGAGTTTATTCTATTTGACTTAGCGAAAGTAAAATTATCTAGGATTAATAAAGTTTTAGCTTATATCCTTGAAGCCTTTTATAAAGGATACGATGGAGATCAACTTATTGAAATCATCCAAAGAGATTTCTCAATAAGCCTAGAAAAGGCCCGTGAAATTTATGAAAAATCTAATGAAATGTATAAAAATTTAGGGATAATTTTCAAAAAAGAGGTTGTATAAATATGAGTGAGTACTTTGGAATATTTAAGGATTTGAAAGATCTAGAGTTACCTACAAATGATATGGATTTATATGAAGGATATTTTGCTGATTTCTATGATCACTTTACAATTAATTCAAAAGAGGATATGGATATATACATTCCACAAATCGAAGAAGTTAATGGTAAGGTTTTAGAATTAGCTTGTGGTACAGGAAGGATTTTACTTGATACGGCACGTAAGGGATATAACATTACTGGTTTAGATTTGTCAGATTCTATGCTGGAGATTTTAAATAATAAAATTAAGCAAGAACCAGCTGAAATACAAGATAAAATCAAATTATTAAAAGAGGATATGACATCTTTTCAATTACACGAAAAATATGGTGTATGTATTTTAGGAGCAACAAGTATTTGTTTGCTAGAAAATGATGATTTAGTATTGAAAATGATGAATAACGTATATGAACATCTAGAAACAGGTGGAAGATTTATATTTGATTATACGGTTTCAGAACCTAATTTAAATAAGCCTATTGAACTTGAGCCAATTCGAACATTTACTAAAGTAAATAAAGACAATAAACAGTTTGTACTTATAGGTGAAAAGAAAAATTATGATGACATGGTATCAGATGTCAATTTTTATGCAGAAATCATAGATAAATCTCAAAATACAATAAGAAATTTTGGGCATACAAGAAAAAGATTACTTACTGACAAAATAATTTCTCAAAATATTAAAAAAACCTCTTTCAAATTAAAGAATTCTTTTGTAATGAAAGAAGGTAAAATAAAAATTCGCTTTGTGGTTTTAGAGAAATAATAAGACTAGAAAATGGTGATGTAAATGCAAGAGGAGAAACAAATTAATAACCATCCAGTTGTACACCCGCACTACAATGTAGTAGATGGTGAAGATTTCCCTAATCTTATTCAAGGTGAGGGGATTTATGTAAAAGATACGTTTGGGAACATTTATATGGACGGTATTAGTGGACTATGGAATGTATCACTTGGATATAATAACTCAAGAATTAATCAGGCTATTTATGAGCAATTACAAAAAATTCCTTATATTAATCTTGGAGAATATCAAAATAGTACTACAATCGAATTAGCCCAAAAAATATTAGGTCTTTTACCTAATTCATTTAAAAAGCTTATTTATACTAGCTCTGGATCTGAATCTGTGGAATTAGCGGTGAAAATTGCTCGGCAATATCAGCACTTAAAGGGGAAAAAGCTAAAAAAAGATTTTGTTGTTTTGGAAAATTCATATCATGGTGCTTATTATGCATCTATGTCTGCAAGTGGGACTTATCAAAAGGTTTTTGAAATATTTCAACCTATTGTATCAGGGTTTCATTTTTTAAAAAGTCCTTTTAAATGTAATATAGAGCAGGTTTTAGAAGAGACAGAAAAATTTATAGATAAAAACTATGAAAGTTTAGCAGGAATTATTTTGGAGCCAGTTATTGGATCTGGTGGGATTATAACTTTACCACAGGAGTATATCGAATTAGTTGAAAAAAAATGTAAACAATATGATATACTGCTAATTTTTGATGAGGTAGCGACTGGATTTGGAAGAACAGGAAAAATGTTTGCATTTGAGCATTTTGGTATTGAGCCTGATATAATTTGTTTTTCTAAAGGGATAAATAGCGGTTATTTACCTCTCGCAGCCCTTGTGTTTAATACAAGAGTTAATAATTTGTTTCTAAAAACAAAATCTCCAATAAATCATTTGTCTACACAGAATGGTAATCCGATTGCTTGTGCTGCAGGAATCGCAACTATTGATGAGCTAGTAGAGAATAATATGATTGAAGAAGTTCAGCAAAAAGGGAAAAAGCTAATTGGTTATTTACAGAAACAATTAGAAAAATATAATGTTGTTGCAGATATAAGGGGAGAAGGCCTTATGGTTGGTATTGAGCTTCGAAGAAACAATGATATATTTGAATACAATGAAATAAAAGATTTAATTAAAAAGGCAAGAAAAAAAGGGCTAATTATTTATGGGTTTTATAGCGAATCTTATACAAGTGGTCTTTCTCTATTTCCACCATTTATTATTACAGAATCGGAAATTGTTAAAATGGTAAAGATTATTGAAGGATTAATCAAACAAAGTATTTAATTTATGAACAATATTGAAAGGAGGTGAAAGAACTATGGAAAAGGTAATGGAACAGGAAGTTATTCTTACATTTGAAGAACTTGAAGCTATGGAAACACCAGCTAATATGGATCCGTGGGTAGCTGGATGGGTAGCTGGAGGTGCTTTCGGTACAGGATTGGCAATTGGTGCAGGAATTGCAATTGCTACTTAATAAATTGGAAAGTATGAATTAAATAAAAGGAGGTGAAAGAACTATGGAAAAAGTAATGGAGCGAGAAATGATTCTTGAATTTGAAGAGCTTGAAGAAATTGTAGCACCTGGTGCTGCTCAAGAGTTCTTAACAGGATTTGGTACAGGATTAGCGGTAGTTGGTGGCAGTTTAGCTATTGTAGGAGCAATTGCTACATGATTTCAATACGTAATAATATTGTGATCATACATTATTTTATGCTTGTATAAACTATAATTGTATTATTACGCAGCAAATACTTGGAGGAGCAAAGTTTTGCTCCTTTATTTCTTTTTTGAAGGAGTTAGAAGTATGCAATTACCAAATCATGTTGAACTTAATAAAGTTAATGAAAAAGAATATATTTTAGTAAATACTGTATCGTGTAGAAGTATAAAAATCGGTGAAAATGAGTTGTACTTTCTTTTTTATTTGTACGAAAAAGGTCAAAAGAATGACTCAACATCAAAGAATTTTAAGTTAACAAAGTCACAACAGGAGTTTCTTGAAAATAAATTTAATGAACTTGGGTTTTTAAGTGAAGAAGTTTCAAGGGGAATTCAAGAGAAAAAAAAATCTAAAGATTTTTCAAAAATAACATTACTGCGTTTTAATCCCGAAGTACTGCTAAACAAGGTTGCCCCTATTAATAAATATATTTTTAGTAGAGGGACAGTAATGGCTATGGTCTTTGTAAATATGTTAGCTTTTGTATTATTTGGAATTAATAAGGAAGAATGGTTGAATAATATTTCTTTAGAGAATTTAAATATAAGTAAAAGTATACTACTGTACTTGATGATTTTCATTACATTAATGATACATGAGTTAGCTCATGGAGTTTCTTGTTACTTTTTTGGCGGAAGAGTAAAAGAAATGGGGGTTATGTTATTTTATTTTAGTATAGCCCTATATTGTGATGTTAGCTCAACTTATCTTTTTAAAAATCAAGGTGAAAAGGTTATTGTTATTTTATCTGGATTAATTTTTCAATTGATGCTGGGGAGTCTTGCAATTATATTGTACGCTATATTTAGTTTATTTAGCTATAATCTGGATGTTTTTCTGTTTTTTAGTGTGATTAATCTAGGAATAATAATTTTAAATTTAATTCCCTTAATAAAACTAGATGGATATTGGTTACTCTCTCAATTAGTGGCCATTACAAATTTAAGAGATAAATCTTTCCAATTTTGTTTAAGTGTACTCCTTCCTCAATATAAAACTTTAAATGCTAGTTATCTCCCAAAAGAAAGAAATATATTTAAATTATATGGAATGACAGCATTAATTTTCACAATTTTTTTATGGGGCAGTACAATATTTTCTTTTTATAATATGATAAAAAAATACAATGAGTTAGCAAGCTTAATTTTTGTATGTATACTAACCCTAATTATGATTATACATGTCATTACGATATGGAATAGATATATAAGGATTATGAAAGAGCAACTGAGTTTAAAAAATAGTAGATTGGAATGATTTTTTTGGAATTTAAAGAGAAATATGTGGTGATTACTGGGGCAGCGGGTAAAATTGGAAGAAGAATGGCTGAAGAATTTGCTAAACGGGGTGCTTATTTAATAATCCTTGATTTAAATAAAGAAGCACTTTGTGAATTAAAAGAAAAATTAAATGCTACATATCCTCATCCAGTTATAACTGGACAAATGGATATAAGGGATCCTGAACAGATCAAAAGAGCATTTGAAAATATAAGAAAAGAAGTTAATTCTATTGATATTTTAATAAATAATGCAGGAGTTAACAATTTTTCCCCAGCACTACAGATTACAGAGGATGTCTGGAATAATATTATCGATGTAAATTTAAAAGGTGCTTTCTTTGTATCTCAACAATGTGCAACAGCGATGGTAGCAGGGAAAGGTGGAGTAATTATTAATATTGCATCTCAACATGGTGTGGTAGGAAATATAAATCGTGCAGCGTATTGTGCAAGTAAAGCAGGCCTTATTAATTTAACTAGAGCACTTTCAGTTGAATGGGCAAAATTTAATATCAGGGTAAATTCTATTTCTCCAACATTTGTTCATGATGAGACCGATAGTTTAAATAATCAATATTTAACATCTACTACCTTTAAAAGAGAATTTATGAGTAAAATTCCTTTAAGAAGATATGCAAAACCTGAAGATGTCGTTAATGCAACTCTTTATTTGGCTTCTAATATGGCAAATATGATTACAGGACATAATTTAGTGATAGATGGAGGATGGACAGCGATTTAATGTATTATAATTTTAGGTTTTAATGTAGTGCTATCATTCCTACAATGTTGAATAGGTTTGTTTCTTTACATTAAGAACTTGAATTTGAGACATATCATGGAAGTGTTTAAGAAAATATACAAATTTTAAGTATATTATCTATTCCATGTTACATTTTGGTTTTATATTGATGTAAAAAGTAAAAATCGTCTTATATTAGATTTAGGGAGGTGTCTAAATGGAATATATCATTAACCCTATAGCAGCTTTATTGGGAACTAGCAAAGAAAGTTATAAGATAAAAGAAGCACAAGTTGTAAAGGGATTATCTAAAAATCTTTTTCTATTTTCCATTATAAGTGCATTAATTTTAGGGCTTATAACTTGGTTATCACCAGAAGTAGAGAGGCAAACTAGTTTGCACTCTATACAAAATATTAATAAATTCATAATATTCGGTTCGATGGTATATGGATTGTTTATACCTATAGTAACAATAATTTGTTATTCATGTATTTGGTGGGTATTTTTTTCGGAAGTAGGTTTTCAAAAAATATTCACAATTCAGTTGTATGGATATGCGATTACTTTAATTAATTTGCTTACTCAAATGTTAGTTATGTTAATTCTAGATATGAATAATACATTTCCTCCATTAAGTTTAGGTGTAATTAGTGAATTGTATTTTGAAAATAAATATATAATTGCATTTTTTAATAACATATCATTTTTTTGGCTTTGGGGAATTGTGTTTCAGTTCATAACATTTTCTGTTGTTTCTAAAAAAAGTAAATTATATGTATTTACTATAATCATTACATTAAATATTTTTAGTGCTATAGTTTTAGCGGCATGGAGCTAAGTAAAAGAAAAGACTTAGATGATATCTTATGAGAACGATATGATTAAAGTGTGGAAAATAATGATTGGATAATATGAAAAAATATTAAATGGCTAAGGGTGTGGATAATGAGTTTAATAATTGAAAATTTAACAAAGAAATTTGACGACCATGTCGCGGTTGATAATTTAAATATTAAGATTACAAAAGGTGAAATATTTGGATTTCTGGGAGGGAATGGAGCTGGTAAAACTACTACATTTCGAATGATGCTTGGACTTTTATCAAAATCAAGTGGATCTATTTCATGGAATGGTAAACCTATAAATTATGATGTTACTGATAAAATTGGTTATTTACCAGAAGAACGAGGGCTTTATGCTAAAATGACTGTCAAAGAACAACTTAACTTTTTTGCAAAATTGAAGAACATGAAAAGTAAAGATGCAGAAAAAGAACTTCAATATTGGCTGGAACGATTTAATATATCGGAGCATCTGAACAAAAAAGTAACAGAACTTTCAAAAGGTAATCAGCAAAAAATTCAGTTAATAACTGCAATTATTCATAAGCCTGAACTCTTGATATTAGATGAACCATTTAGTGGTTTAGATCCAGTAAATGTTGAAATGTTAAAAGAAGCTGTTCTTGATATGCAAAATCAAGGTTCGTCAATTCTTTTTAGTTCGCATCGTATGGAACATGTGGAAGAGTTATGCCAACACATTTGTATTATGCATAAAGGAGTAGCTGTTGTTCAGGGTGACATTGAAAAAATTAAAAGTGATTTTGGTAAAAAAAATGTTGTAATCATTGGCGATCATGACTTTGATCATTTAAAAGAAATAGAAGGTGTAGAAGGTATTAAGAAACGTAAGAATGCAGTTACTCTTAAAATTACATCTGAAGAAGTTTCGCATGTTTTGTTTAAAGAAATAACTAAGTTAGGATATGTTAAAAAATTTGCAGTGGAAGAGCCTACACTACAAGATATCTTTATTGCGAAAGTAGGTGCACAACATGAGTAGTTTCTGGATAATTTTTTTACAAAACTATAAATCTAAGGTGAAATCAAAATCATATATTTTTCTTACAATAATAATTTCTATGTTAATTATAGGATTGATGAATATTGACAAGATTCATGCCTTTTTTGTGGGAAATGAGGAAGAAAATGTTGTTGTTGTTACGGAACAAGAAGAATTATATACAACAATTCATCAAGTGTTTAAAAATTCCGATAGTAAATTAAATATAAAGTATAGTAAAGATAAACAAAAAGCAGAATCTGGTGTTAAAAAAGGTGAGTATAAATATGCAATAGTTGTAGAGGAATTGGATAATAAGCAGCTAAATGCTACTTATATAGCTGAGACTGATGTAAATGCGGAAGATGTTACAAAGGTTCAAACTATTTTATCTCAAATACAATTTTCTAATTTCGCTCAGCAATTGAATCTATCGCAAGATGATTTAAAGGTATTAACTACGCCAGTAGAAATATATACCAAAACAGTTTCAGATAAGGTTAAAGGTGGAGAACATAAAGAGAGTGTAGCAATTTTAATTAATATCTTTATATTCCTTAATTATTTAATGATATTAATGTATGCTGCACAATTAGCTACAGATGTTGCAACTGAGAAATCTTCGCGTGTAATGGAGTTAGTTGTTTCAAGTATATCGCCAACAAAACATTTATATGCAAAGCTCTTTTCAACATTATTGGCTGGTATTACTCAAATAATAATTTGGGTCTTGATCGCATTTGTAGGGTATAAAACAGCAATTAAGAGCTCGAAAAATGATATTTTAAATGGAATTGATTTAAATTCATTTGCTCCTACCCTAGTGTTGTATGGGATTATATTCTTTACATTAGGATTTTTATTATATGGATCATTATCTTGTCTACTCGGCTCTTTAATTAGTCGTATAGAGGAAGCTTCTCAAGCTGTTATGCCGCTGACAATCCTATTACTTGCGGCTTTTTATATCGCAATTTATGGGATTTCAAACCCAAACAGCTCTTTAATTACTATTACTAGTTATGTACCATTGTTCACTCCTATTGTTATGCTAGTACGAATTGGATTCTTGAATATCCCAATTTGGGAAGTTGCTCTTGCACTAGTGATTCTATTAGCAACCATATTTATAATGATAGGTTTAACGAGTCGTGTTTACCGCGGAGGTGTACTATTATATGGTAAAAGTGCATTCAGTAATATAAAAAGAGCAATTAAGTTAGGGAAATAATTTATTTTTTACCTATTGGTTAAAAATAAATTATGACTAAAATGAAAAAACAAAATACAAATAAGAAGAATAAATCGAACGAAATATACAAAATGAGGTTTTGGTGCAAATAAAGGATACATTCCAAAGAACCATGAGAATTCCTAGCAGAATCCTTCTTTACACTGTTAATCCAAATAATTGATGAATGAACTCTTTTTGCTTTTGAACAGACTGATCCCGTAAATGGTTCTGTTGCAAAGTTTGAAAAAACATACACCCGTTTACAAAAGACAGTTATTGTTTAAGAAATTCTGAATAATTGCTGTAATTCTTTGTACGTCGAAAAAGAGAAGTCTGGAATCTGACTTCTCTTTTGTTTGTATATAGCATGAATCGTTTCGATTCCTTTCAATGTACGTGAAGCATGGCGGAGATTTTGAAATCCTGCGGATTTAACAAAACGTCTCTTGATATGTCTATGATCTTGTTCAATGAGATTATTGAGCTGTTTGACGGCACAATGTTTCGTATGTATATACAAATCATCTTTTTGTAATTTTTTAAATGCACAGGGCAAAGTTGGGGCCTTTTGTCTGTCGTAAGAACCGATGGTTCTCCAAAATGTTTTATCAGTCAATGGCTGAAGATATAGTGTGGTTCTGTTGCAAAGTTTGAAAAAACATAAACCCGTTTACAAAATACGGGTATCGTTTAAGAAATTCTGAATAATTGCTGTAATTCCTTGTAGACCTAGTGACAGGGTTGCTGCTCTAGTCCGCAGTAACATATCCAGAATAAGGGTATTTTCAAAAAGTATAATGTATTCGTTTATTTTGAGTCGTGTATCTTCCTATATAAAGAGGACCTGGATACACTCGTGATTTCGCAAATCTGTTTTACTGTCATATTTCCTTCTTCATAAAGCTTCATTGCATAATTCATTCCTGCATGTTTCTCATGATACTTTTGAACTCGGCCTTGATATTTTCCTTCTTTTTTAGCAAGGTTAATCCCCTCACGTTGACGCATGTTTTGTGCAAGCAGGAAGTGCAGAGAAATGCAGAGAAAAGTGCAGAGGCTTGCAGCTACCTTTTTAAATCTTGATTTTGGTATTTCCAGAAGATAAAGCGTTTCGCAAGCGATAACTTTCACCTGTGAATGCAATAATATGTGCATGATGGACCAAACGATCCACCAATGCAGAAGTAAGTCGGTTATCACCGAATATACGATTCCATTGACCAGATTCTAAGTTTGAAGTAACTATGACACTTTTTTGTTCGTAACAGTCTGCAATGATATGAAATAGGAGCTCCGCTCCTTGCTTTTGAAAGGGTACATAACCTAGCTCATCTAAAATTAATAAATCACAGGCTTCAATTTGTTTCTTGATACGGGTTAAATGGTTCTGGTGCAAAAATTCCAAAATGCTTGAAAAGGATTTATCCAACTTGGCCATACTGGTACTAATACTAAAGTACATCCATTTTCCTTTTACTTTGATATAGGTTTCATCGACACGCCAGGAATCATTTGTTTTCTTCAAATAACGACGAACGCGTTTATCTAAATCGGATCCATATCGATGAACCCAGCGCATAATCGTTGTATGAGCCAAAGATAATCCACGTTCCTCTAGCATTTCTACCAAATCGCGATAGCTTAAACTGTACCGCAGGTACCATCTAATGACTAACTAATGCTTCCATTTAAAATCTACTGGCTTTGTCATTGCTACATCCGTCCTTTTATTTATGAATATTTCCAGTGTACACAACAACAATATTTTTTGCACCAGAACCATTTTTCCCATACCACCGTGGTGGTTTTTTCTTTGTTATATAAAAATTACACATTAAACATAGTACGAGGGTGCTATAGGTAGTAGATACAAGTACAATGTAGCATGGTCCTAAGCATGTGGTGATAGTTATCTTTAATTACTCTATGTATGGTGCAAGTCCTTGACAACATAAAGGACAAAATGGAAATGGATATTTGGTTTAAAGGAGGATATAAATATCTAGAATCTAATTATTTGATTCACATTTTAATCCAAGAGGTACAGATTCGATGCGAAGTGAAAAGGATTTGTTGAAACAATGGAAGGCAGATTTGCAAGCTATTCAAGAAGAGAAAGGGCTGAAAAAGAAGGCTAAAATAAAGAATAAGAGATATAGTATTCCTGGTAATACAGGCCTCACCATACATGCCCATCAACTTAAGACTTTTTACTACCCCCAAGTACAAAAAAACGTTATTCTTTCTTAATAATCCATGAGAAAGGGTGACGTTTTTTGATGAATCTCTCGACTCAAGAAGAGTTACAACCATTTGCAGAAGAATTACAGCGCTATATCACACCTGGCTTTTTAGAAGAACTGGCAAGAGAGATTAAGTTTATAAAGCGAAAACGTAAGTTTTCAGGGACAGATTTAGCTACCATTTGTATTTGGATTAGTCAACGGGTAGCAAGTGATTCTTTAGTTCGATTGTGTAGCAGACTCCATGCAGCAACTGGTACGCTCCTTAGTCCTGAAGGTTTAAATAAACGATTTACTGCAAAATCAGTGTTATTTTTAAAACATATCTTTTCGTTAATGTTGCAACAAAAAATCTGTGAGCAAACTCACATTTCTAACCAACTTTTTGCTCATTTTCAACGCATTCGTATCATGGATGCCACCATGTTTCAAGTGCCTAATACTTTGGAACATATATATCCTGGTTCAGGTGGTTGTGCGCAAACAGCTGGAATTAAGATTCAATTAGAATATGATTTACATAGCGGTCAATTTCTCAATTTTCAAGTCGGACCAGGAAAGAATAATGACAAGACCTTCGGAACAGAATGCTTAGATACCTTACGACCAGGCGATTTATGTATTCGTGATTTAGGTTATTTTTCATTAGAAGACTTAGATCAAATGGATCAAAGAGGTGCATATTTTGTTTCACGTCTAAAGTTAAATACAAATGTATATATCAAAAATCCTACTCCGACATTTTTTCATAATGGTACCATCAAAAAACAGACGGAATATGTAAAAATCAATTTACAAATGATGATGGAGCGCTTATTACCTGGTGAGACCTATGAAGTAGGAAATGTTTATGTTGGAGATCAAAAAGGGTTCTGTTGCAAAGTTTGAAAAAACATAAACCCGTTTACAAAATTCAGTTATCGTTTAAGAAATTCTGAATAATTGCTGTAATTCCTTGTACGTTGAAAAAGAGAAGTCTGGAATGTGACTTCTCTTTTGTTTGTATATAGCATGAATCGTTTCGATTCCTTTCAATGTACGTGAAGCATGGCGAAGACTTTGAAATCCTGCGGATTTAACAAAACGTCGCTTGATATGTCTATGGTCCTGTTCGATGAGATTATTGAAATGTTTAATGGTGCAATGTTTCGTATGTACATAAAAACCGTTATGTTTCAGTTTTTTGAGCGCACAAATTAGGGCAGGAGCCTTGTCTGTTGTGAGAATCGTTGGTTCTCCAAAAACGTTTACTAATCGTTTCATAAACATGTAAGCGACTTGATGATTACGTGTTTTTCGAAGTTGAAAGTCTAGTGTATGTCCATCACTATCAATGGCACGATATAAATAACACCATTCTCTTTTGACTTTGATATACGTCTCATCCAAATGCCAAGCGTGGTGTGCGGATTTGTTTTTCTTTTTCCACATTTGATAAATGAAATCTCCATATTCATGCACCCAACGCATGATGGTTGTAGGATGAACAGATATTCCACGTTCTCTCAAAAGTTCAGACACATCGCGATAACTTAAAGAAAAACGACAATAGTAGCCGACGGCTACCAAAATAATATCTTTTTTAAATTGTTTTCCTTTAAAGTATCCCATGTATCATTCGCCTCATCTCAATTTTCCTACAGTTTAGCTCAGCTCAAAAAACTTTGCAACAGAGCCCGTTTCATTCTCTAGTATTCAACTTCATTTTAACTGAAGCCCTATCTTTTTTCGTAGATTTCCTTTAAATCCGATTCTGAAAGGTTTCGCTTTTGTGCAGCTATTTGAATTAACTCAACTTCGTGATACATAGCTTCAGAAAGAATACCTGTTAATATATTCTTGTTAATTTCCATGAAAAACCCCGCTAAAAGATCGTCTGGCAGTTGATCGTATAATGACAAAACGATTCCTCCTTTTACAAGCAATTTGTCTATAAAATCTTCTTGTAAAAAAATCTTGTCATACAAAGTTTTTTCTTGTTTTCCTGAACATATAGTACAAATATTACTGTAGTAAGCTTTCAAAGGTAACAAATTGTTCTAGTTGTTCTAAGGTCTCTTGAAATTCATTTTTATGAAAGGATGCACAACGCCCCATTACCTGAAAGACTTGCCCATTTACATAGTGGGGTTCTAAATACGTAATCACGAATATATCCAAATTACTAACAGGAAAACAATAAAAAATAATTTTCTTACCCGTCCATGCTAATGGATAAATTGTTTTCAATTTTTGTCTTGTTTCTTCATCTCCAAGGTGTGGTGCGGTATCTAGCGTTTGCCCAATAAAATCTTCTCTTTGTTGATGAACAGATTGAAGTAATTCCTGATTTACATCTGTAAAAACAAATTGATGTTCTACTTTTTGAAATATGAAATACATGCTAGGATGATGTTCTTCATATTCTTGGAATAACTTTTCTAAAAGTAAACGTATTTGCATTTTTAATGCCATGAAATTATTTCCCCTTCTATATAGGATTATAAGATTATTCATATTATATAGTAAAACAAAACATAAAACAGTGAATATTCAAAAAAAATACAATGCGATTTTCAGCATTTTGATTTCTATATATAAATCCAGTTCTAAAAGGTACACCTTTTGGGACTGGATGAAATCTATGAAAATTCAGTTCCTAAACATTGAATTTCTATTTTAGGAACGGTTCTATAAAAACGACACC